>JAIRXV010000202.1 GCA_031268115.1 Bifidobacteriaceae bacterium | reverse complement strand
TCACGTAGAGGTAGCGGTTGCCGAAGGTGGGAATGACGGGGAAGTCTTCGAGGATGCGCTCCTGGACGGCACGGTAGCCGTCGTAGGACTCCTCAAGGCTGGGTGCGGCATCGGCGGCTTGAAGCAACGCGTCCACTTCGGGGTTCGAGTATCCACCCGCGGCAAAGTTACCGTCCCCAGCGGCCGTGTAAAGCGAATGTAGCGTGTCTTGCTGGCTCGGATAAAGCGCACCCCAACGGCCGCGGTTGACGCCGTAGTCGCCAGACTCAACCTTCTCGGTGAACTCGGCCCAGTCCGTGGTCGGGATGGCCGTCACGTCTATTTCGAGGTTCTGGCGCAACTGATTGGCGTAGGCCTCGAAGATATCCTCCAAACCCCACCCGCCGGGGAAGAGGATCTCGACGGTGCCCTCAACGCCACCGGCCTCGTCCAGTAGGGCCTTGGCCGCCGCCGGATCGAATTCGCAGTACTCGCCGCACACGCCTTCAGGGGACCCAGGCATGGTCACCGATGTCAACGACGTGGACGGAATCTGCGCGCCAGAATAGATCGCCTCATTGATCGCGGCTCGATCGATGGCCATGGAAAACGCCTGGCGGACGCGGACATCGGCGAAACGCTCATCGTTCGGGTTGAATCCAAGGAAGTCCACGCCGGGTGCGTCGAGGCTGTGGAGGCGCTCGCCGAAGTCCTGGGCGGCGATGGCGACTTTCGCGCCAGCCACGGCAGCGATATCGACCTCACCGGCTAGCGCATCGGTGTAGGCGGTGTCGGTGTCGATGTAGGTGCGGAACGTGATTTCATCCAAAGTGGGCGCCGTGCCCGCATAGTCGTCGTATCGGGTAACCACAATGTCCTGGTCCGCTTCCCACGGCTCGACAATCTGGAAGGGCCCATTGCCGATTGGCATGGTGTCATAGGCGTCCAAGTCCTCGAACGCGGCCTCGGGCATCGGGTAGAGGCCGGTCTGACCGTCGGAAAGCTGGAACGGGAATTGCCGGTCCGGTCCAACCAACTCGACCGTGAACGTCAGATCGCCGGTCACTGTGAGCCCGGCGAGTTCCGTGGCCGTGGGCTCGCCTTCCTCGGGATGGACATCGCCATAGCCCACCACGTTGCGCAGCTGCCCGGCGTTGACCCACGCGTTCGGGCCGTAGGCCAGGTGGTTCCAGGCATTGACGTATGACTGCGCCGTCACGGGCTCACCGTTGTGGAAGGTCCAGCCGTCGCGAAGCGTGATGGTCCACGTGACCGCGTCCTCCGATTCGACCGATTCGGCCTGCAGCATCTCCAACTGCTCGTCGTCAGTGAGGGTGGTCAAGGGACTGAACAGGGCAATCACCACCTCATAGGAGGAGTAGTGATTGCCCGGCGTCAAGTGGTCGGGTTCTTGGATGGCAACGGAAATGGACTTGGTCGGCTCTTCGCCAGCGGTGGTCGAATCGTCGCCTTGCCCGCAACCGGCTAGCGCGGCAGTCACGGCGATCAGAACGATGGCGGACAAAGACTTGCGAGCGTATGTCATGGCTCCTCCTTGGGGCGGCCCAGCGGGTCAGGGGTGCACGGGCAACCCTAGAGGCTGGCCCGTCCAAGGACAATGATCTTTCAGGACGAACTGAAACTTCTTGCGGTCTGCCGCATAAAGCTACAGCCTGTTCGAGACATACAAACGAGGCCCGCTCCTGCTGGTGGGTGCCACCGGAAGGTGCCGCTGGGGAGCGACCCCGACCCTTGCGCGCGCAGCCACAGCGAACCGGTTGGGCGGGTCCGGGGGCGATATGCGCCCGGGGCCCCCGGCGGCGGTCGCATCCCCGCAGCGACCCGGTTGGGCGGGTCCGGGGCGAGCCCAGATCCTTGCGCGCGCCCCCGTGGTAGCGCCCGGTCGGGGAGGCTGCCACCGCAGAGCGCCACCGGAGCGCGCAAGCGTGCCACTGCGGAGCACCGCCGGTCCCCGCGAGGGCGGCGCGTTGAGTGCCAGCGGTGAGCGCACCTTCTATCCGCGGGCGGGCGCTGACGGCCGTGGCCGCGCAACCCGACCACCCCTACCAGGGCCAATGCGTTTTGTAACAATTTGTTTGCGCGGGCGGCACATGGCCGTTAGCCTCTGATGCGTCTGCTTTCGCGGCAGACACGACGGAACTGCGCGGAACCGTCGTTTCGGTTCGCGTCCTAAGGTGTGTCGGCTCAAGTGTCTTGGCGCCATCGCATCGACGGGGGACACCAACCGAGCGTTTGGCGCTGCGAGGCGCCACTCGAATACATCGCTCTAGGCGGCCGGCGAATAGCTGGTCGACGGCCGCATCAGCTGCGGAGGGCGAAGCCCGGACTAGCTCAAACACGGCAGCTAGCGTCTGGGACGGCGGCATTCTCGCCACCGTCCTCGCAGGCGCTAGCGCCTGACTAACTCGAAGGGACGTAGTCATGGCAGTCACCGCGCCCACGCCCACACGGATGGTATCCACCCTCCGGGGTGGGGTGGGCCGAATGTGTCGTTCCATGCCACAGTCCCTATAGCGCCAGCTAACCTGACACCGCGCCAGCGTTGCGCGCAGGCGGCAAACCCTGCGAATCGCTCTTAGCGCCATGCCCGGTTGTTCACCGGTATCCGAGGCGGGGACAAACACAGCATGCCAGCGAAGCTGGCCGCCGCGTTTCACGTGATCTGCACCGATCCAGTTGACGCGGCCCGAGGCAGCTCTATCTGCGGGGCGGTTTCCACCGGCCAACCAAGGGGCCAGTGAGGCTCGCAGCCTTTGCTTTGCCCGGCCCGCTCCACGCGTGCACCGGTTTGCGCGCCTGTAACCCACCCAAATGCACGCCGAAAGTGCATCGAATAGCTATGAGGCCCGGTCCAACTATGACTTCCAAGACTCCCTTCGCAACCCATCGACGCCCGCGCGCCCTGCTCCCTTTAACCCGCGGGGCGGGCGTGTTGGCGGCCCTCGCATTGACCGTCATCGGCGGCCTGACCGCGGCGCCTAGCGGCACGGCGGCAACCCCCGGCCCTGTTTGGGATTACCTGGCAACGGCCTACGGTGGCCTCGGTGGCGACCCGGTGGCGCAAAACGTCACATACGAGAAGCTGACCTGGATCCTTTCTCAGCCGGGGCGGCACGTCATCGTGCTAGGCGGACCCGAAGCGCTTAGCTCGCAACGCGCGGTGCCCGTGATCGATCGCGTGGTCCGCGAGGCCGGCGTGACCGCGCTGTACCATTTCGATCCCAGGTTGGGCGGCGCGGATGGCGCGGATATCACTGAGGCCGTGCCCGGCCCGGCCCGCGCGGACGGCCAAAGCCTCTACGCTCCCGACCTGTGGCTACGGCTGCAACTGCCCTACCTGAGCAACCTCGATCCGGCCTACAACTCGGAGCTGACCGCCCTGTTGGTTGTGGATGCCGCCCAGGACCCGGTCCCAGTGGTAGCCCAGCGGCTCTTCACGGCCGAATCGACCGCGGAGAACGTCGAGACGGCAACGCTGGCCGCGTTGGCACAGGCCGGGATTGGCGCGGGGGCCACCGCCAGCTCGCTCACGGATTTCGACTACGCCCAGGCCCGGTTTGGCACCGCCCGGGGCGATTGGCGTCTACCCGATTCGCTTGAAGAGACCTTTCCGCTCAAACAAGTGACCCTGCCCGAATTGTTTGCTCTGCTCGAAACTCCAGGAGACCACCGCATCCTCCACTCAGGTACGTGGTGCCCCGACTCCAAGAGCGTCATCGGGCAGGTGGTGGCCGCGGCGAAAAGTCTCGCGCCAGGCGAACCTCTGTGGTGGTTCGATTCCCGGCTCGACGGCGTGACGTCCCGTTTCGCGGTATTCACTGGCGAATCGCCCGGCGCGCCAACCGGTTTGGGCCACCTCGGCGCGAAACTACTCGATGGCTATTTCCGAGGCGCTTACCGATATCACTTCGACAACGGCCGGCTCAGCTATTACCCCGATGGCGATTTGGCCCAGGTGCTGGCGCGCACCGAAGCCCACACCCTGCGCTCGCCGGCGCTGCTCCTGTACAACAAGGACGCGAAAGCGGACGATGGCGCACCCTCCCCCATCGTTAGGCAGTGGATTCGCCGACTCACCGAACAAGACGTGGTGGAACGGCGGGGACTGGGCGCAACCGGTCCGTGGGACAACCGAGCGGGAGAACACGTCGAATACGAGTATTCGTCGGGCGGGTTGACGGACCGGATTGAGCGGGAAGGTTGGGACGAGCTCAAGTCCTTCTTCGATCCCTCCTGGCAGGTGGACGGCGATCCCGAAGACGTGGCTCCAACCGGGCCGGGTACGGTCGCAGACCCCGGTGGGTCAGGCGGGTCAGGCGGGTCAGGTGGGTCAGGTGGGTCCGGTGGGTCAGGCGGGTCCGAGAACCCGCCCGGTGCGCCCGCGGGGGATACCGGGTCCGCCCAAGGAGCCAGCGACACCCAGGGCCAACCCGCCGGGCCGGACGTTCCCGTCCTCGAAGACTCGACCGCCTTGACCGGCCTTGCCGCCCCCGTCCGGTCCGTGGTGGCTGTCCGCGGCGGCACGGTCCGCGTTCCGGTTGCGATCTACGGCCCCGCCCGTGCCGCCAAGACTGGGACAGCGAGCTGGACCGCCTCCTCGCCGAAGGTCGCGACCCTGGCAAAGGGACGGTCCAACGGGAGCTTGACCCTGCGCCAAGGCACCGCCGTCCTTAGGATCGCCGCTCTTGCCAAGGGCACTTCGCGGATCGCCGTGAGGCTTCCAAACGCGAAGAGCCTCACGCTCAAGGTCCGCGTCGTTGGCGGACCCACACCGGTCGCCAAGGTCCGGCTTCGCGCCGCGCCCCGCAGCCTCAAGACCGGCCATTCTTCGACGTTCAAGGCCAGGGCTATTCCGGCCAGCGCCACCGGGGCGGTTCCACGCTGGAGTTCTTCGCGTCCTGCCATCGCCACAGTCGATCCCGCCGGCATCGTCACCGCTAAACGTCCAGGCAAAACCACGATCACGGTTCGGATAGGCAACAAGAAGGCGACCCAAGCGTTGACCGTCCGGTAACACCCCACGAACTGCCGGTGGGGTAGGGAACCGCGCACCCTGCCCCACTGGTGCCCGCACCACCAAGGCCTCCACGGCCCCAATCGAAAGGAATCACCATGTCAACGCGTTCACGATGGAGGCCATTGGCTGCTGCTACGGCCCTCGTCCTTACCGCCGGCGTCGGGTGGACAACGGCCCAAGTGGCCACTGCCGCACCGACGCCTGCCGCACTAACCACCGAGGTCGATTATCTCGGCGAAACCTACGGCTTACAACAGGGTCACGTTCTGCGCAACGTAACCTTCGACTATCTGACTCGCAGCGCGAGCAATATCCAATCGGGCATTTTGCGTCAGGCTGGTAATTACGCCATCGTCTTCGGCGGACCGGAGAACGCCTCTAGCCAGGCCGCCATCGGACACATCAACGCCGTCGCCAAGGCGAAGGGTGTGCCGGTGGTTTACCACTTCGATCCAAAAATCGACGGCGACAAACTCGATATTCTCGACCCGGCGCTCGCGGCCGATCCGTATGACGCCAATTTCCTCAACCTGTGGAGTTCTACGACCACTGGCATCTTGGGTCTGCTAAAGAATCCGGACCCAGCGTACAACGATTCAGACAAGACTTATCTGTTTGTTTTCAACAAGGACCACACTGTGACCGCCGGTGACGGTTCGACCGTGGCCGCACCTGTAGTTGCCGGCGTGGTCTCAAGTGCCACCGATCTGAGTGGCACGGCTGGCACGGCATACGAAGCGCAGGTGGCCTCCGTCCTTGAGGCCGTACCCGGCCTGGACGACTGGTCCTACTTCGACTATTTCCAGACCAGGATCAACGGCGTTGTCGCCCCCACTGCGGCAAACAAGATCACCTACGCGCAAGTGACCATCCCCGACTCGGCTCGCGATGGCTTCACCATTCAGACGGTTACCTATCCCGAGCTGTTGCATATCCTGCGCCACGAGGGAGATTTCCCGATCTTCTTCGGTGGAGTATGGTGCCCTTACACCAGTCCCACCAACAACATTGTCGATTCCGCTGCCAAGGCAGCTGGAATCGCCAAGATCTACCAATTCGACTTGCGCCTGGACGGGGCCACTAGCACACTATCGGGCAAGGTCGCGCTCGGCGGTTCGCTGTACGGCCGGCTCGTCGACGAGCATTTGACCAACCTCCAGACCGAAGCCAGCAATACGGCCGTCGCCTACTATCCGAACAACGATAGATCACAACTGCAACGGGAGGCCAAGAACATTGGCGTGCCCTACCTGCTGCAATACAACAAAGACAACGTCGCTGACGGTGCCGCCGCACCGGTGGAATTGGAATGGCTTGGCTGGCGCCCAAAGTGGGAACAGCTCTACCACTATGCGTGGTATACGAAGGCCAACGTTGCCAGCTTCCTCGCCAACCCCTCGTTCCGCGTCGATCAGTTGGGGCGGCACGTGGACCCGGATGTGGATCGGGTGGACGATGACGAACCGTGGGCGAGCGGCTCAGACGGCTACTCATCCTCCAACGAAGGCCCCAACTCCGTTACCGTGGCCCTGCCCGGGCTGAAGACATTCTTCGATACTGCGGCGGCCAATCGGCTGCCGGCCCACGATCCTTGGACGGATCAACCGACAGTCACGCCTCGGGACAACTACAGTCCCGATCCCAACGGGGGTTGCGGATCCGAAGGCACGGAAATCGACCCGTCGGTCGATGCCTCCATTCTTGGGCAGAACGGCAACCCCGGTTATGACGTGCAGGATTACGAGATCGACCTCAACTATTCAGAACCTGTTGGGACTGCGTCCGGCGGCTATTCCGCCCGGACCACCGTTACCGCGATAGCGACTGCGGCGCTTTCCACCATTTCGTTCGATTTTGGCAACGAACTCATCCGTTCCGTGGCCGTCAACGGTGCCGAAACCTCTGTCTACGCACGGATCCACGACACCGCGACCGATACCCATAAGCTCGTCATCACTCCGGCGGCTGTGGTGACATCGGGTTCGCAGTTCACGGTGACCGTCGATTACTGGAGCTTGACCGACACCTACTCGTTTGCTGGCGGCGGCGCCCAAGGCTTCGCGGCAAGTGTCAACTCAACGGGTGCCACCGCCATCGGCGAACCCAACGGGCCGCGATTCTGGTTCCCCAGCAACAACACAACCACTGATCGCGCGACCTATACGGTGACGCTGACAAGCCCAGCAACCCTTGTGGGCGTCTCCGTGGGCGAGCTGGTGTCGCGTGAGGCCCACGGCACCGCGGTGTCCAGGACATGGCGCCAAGAGGACCCAACCATCCCATATCTGGTTTTCGCGTCATTCGGAGACTACGTCGAATTCGCTTCGACCATCACGCTGACCAGCGGGCGGACGATCCCCACGTGGTCTTACGTGGACTCAACGCTCTACCAGCTCAACCAGTTCAACCAGGCCTCAACCTGGTACTACGCAGATGGCCTCGAAGACTACATCCGATGGGCCGAATCGCGTTTCGGGCCATACCCAGGCAACACGGCAGGGTTCGTGTTCGAGCGCCTCGACGGCATCGGCTACTCACTGGAGACAGTGGGCCGGCCCATTTTCGCGGGCGTCCCAAGCAAAGTCACGTTCGTCCACGAACTCCTCCACCAATGGTTCGGCAATTCGGTAACCATCGCGCGGTGGGAGGATCTTTGGCTCAACGAGGGAGCGGCATCGTACTTCTCCAACCTTTGGTACGAAGACAACGATCCAGGCAAGTTGGCTCCCGCCTCAGGCCTCAACGACGCCTACAGGCGCTGGTTCAACCAGCAGACCGACTCAGAGTTCTGGGCTTTGGCGCCAGCCAACCCGCTTAACACGGTCAACTTGTTCGACGCCGCCGTGTACGGACGCGGGGCGTTTGCTCTGGCCGCACTGAGAGCCGGGGTGGGCGACGATCTGTTCTTCGAGATTATCCGCGCCTGGACCTCGACCAAGGCCGGCAGTTCCGGCTCGACCGCCGATTTCATCGCACTGGCCGAACAATTGGCGGGGCCCGATGTGTCCGAGCCGTTGAACGAATGGCTGTATCGAACCGTCCAGCCTGACGCCTTCCCGGCAATCCAGGCCTGGGTACCCGAGGAGGATCCAGGCGGTGACGGAGGCGACGATCCGAGCGGCAGCGATAAGGGAACTGGCGGCGGCAACGGCGGAACCAGCGACGACACAACACCTGGCGATAACGGACCGAGCAAAGGCGGACCGGATAGCGGGGGGCAGAACGGCGGGCAGACGGTCGGCGAAACCGGCGGCCAGAACACTGGAGCTGGCACCACTAAGCCACTCGACACCGCTGTGGATCAAGGCCAACCGATTCAAACCGGAGTTGCGGCGCTAGCCTCCTTGCGGGCGCCGGTTTCCGCGGTGCGCGTTGTATCCGGTAAGTCCGTGAGCATCCCGCTGGTAGCGTACGCCGCCGCCAACGGCGCGCGCGGTCCGGCCACCCTTTCTTGGACGGCATCCAAGGCGAGCGTGGCCACGCTCAAGGCGGGTAAGAAGAACGGGACAATCGCTCTGTCCGCGGCCGGGACCGTCAACCTGAAGGTGAAATCGTTCAAACGTGGCGTCTCGACCATCACGATCAAGACACCCGAGGGCAAGGCCTGGAAGATTCGGGTTTCGGTTACCGGGGCCAAAGTCAAGGCCACTAAACTCGCCGTCTCGGGAGCTGGCGCCCTCAGGGTCGGTGGCACGGCGGTGCTCAAGGCGAAGGCCACCTCTGCCCGGGCTACCGCCATCGTCCCGGTGTGGAAATCCTCCAAACCCTCGGTGGCCACGATCGACGCGGCCGGCGTGGTCACGGCCAAAGCCAAAGGCAAAACGACCATCACACTCAAGGCCGGAGGCAAGACAGCCAAGCACACAATTTCGGTGAAGTGACCCTGGGAGCATAAGTGGGGAACGCCGCCCTGGCGCTGCTGGGGCGACGTTTCCTTTCCCGGCCGGACGCACCGCGCGCCACCGGCAACAGAAGGGCCCGCACCGCGCAACGGGGCTAGTCTTCGTTCCAGTCGCGAATGCGCCCGCGGCGCAGGCCGCCTCGCATTCGATCCTGCCAACACCCCGAGGAGTAGCCATGTACCAAGTCCCTGACCAAAGCGGAAGGCGTTTCGTGGTCACTGGCGCGAACAGCGGCACCGGGCGTGAGGTGGTCAAGCGGGTCGCCGCGGCCGGCGCGGACGTGGTTATGGCTGTGCGTTCGCCCGAGAAGGGCGAAGCGGCACGGGAGGATATCTTGCGCGGCTGTCCGTCCGGCATCGTCGAGGTGAGAGTGCTCGACTTGGCGAATCTGGCTAGCGTCAGGTCTTTCGCTGAGGGCATTCTGGACGATGACGCTCCCCTGAACGTCCTAGTCAACAACGCCGGCGTGATGGTTCCGCCTCATCGGATGACCACTGATGACGGCTTCGAGCTCCAGTTCGGCACCAATTTCCTCGGACCTTTCGCGCTGACTTGTCTGCTGCTTCCACGAATCCTCGAATCGTCTGCGCCGCGCGTGCTGGCGATGTCGAGCGGCACCGCCGCATGGGGTCGGATCCGGTTCGAGGATTTGCAATCTGAGCGCTCCTACCGTCCACGGCGGGCGTACGCCCAATCCAAGTTGGCGGACTTGCTCGCATCGCGCCATCTTGCTGCCCTCTCCAAACAGCGCGGTTGGGGTTTGCTCGCGGCGGCCGCGCACCCCGGCTACACGCGCACCAACCTTCAGACCGCGGGCCGCAACCTTGGGCGAGCCACCCCGCGGCAGCCCGCCAAGCGCACGTTCTTACCGTCACAGTCCGTGGAGACTGGCGCCGAACCCCTCCTGTTCGCCGCCACGGACCCCGCCGCCGTCAATGATGGCTACTACGGCCCTGGCGGAAGACTCGGCCTGGTTGGCCCAACCAGGCCGACGCAGTTCCCGCGCACCGCCCGCGATCTCCAGCTCGCGGCCCGCCTTTGGGAAGCGGCCGAGCAGCTGACCGGGGTCCGCGCCCCCAGCTGACCACCCACGATGACGACACCAGCGCCGCCTGTGACGCTTCTCGCCGCGCTCGCTTAGTGAGCCCGCACGCGCCAGCGATCTCTTGCCTCAGGTGGCAGCTCCCCCTCCACGGCGTGGCGCCTTGCCCAGTGGGCTGGCGTTGTTACGGCCACCACAGAACCCGTTCAATCTTTCGGCACGCATCCTTCAGGCCCTTCAGCGTAACCGTCTCAGACTGGTTCTTCCCGCGCTGGCCGACCTCCCGCGCTTCTCCGGCCCGATTTTCAACGCGGCCGCCTCCCTTGTACGTCCACACGATTTCGCGTAAGCCTCTCAACTCACGGTCTACCCGACCGCCTATACGAGCGCCGCCCCCTTTCTCAAAGAGCGAGACTAGGCCGTCCATAGCTTCTTCCACGGCGGTTCGCTCATCCACCGTGAGCACGCCATTGGCTGAGCGATCACGAGATTTCTCCACGATCTCTTCGATACTCGACAATTCCTTTCCCTGGCCAATGATAGTCAGCTGTTCAATCAAAGACCGAAGCGTCAAATAGTCCCGCTCAAACCGCACGAGGCGCGACCGCTTGTCGGCTCGTATCTCCAACAGCATCTTTACGCCCGTCTCCACCGCCAAGACCAACAAGGCGACAACCGCCGCAACCACTGCCGCGGACCCCACGGGAACCCCCATAATAACCGCGACTTCATCCCCGCCACTGGCGCCGATCATCCCCAACCCCTAGCGTCTCCGCGCGGGCAAGGGCGGTTCGCCCCGTCTGAGTCGCCCGCCAGTCACCCGGTCGATTGGGGTGCGCCATCGGGTCCCAACATCCCCCGAGATCCACTCTCGCGCGCGCCTGTAGTCCTCAAGCAAATCCATCGATTCTCTTGAGATCGAGATGTCGAGCCAGCCCCTTTTCGGGATGTCGATGTACCCATCGATCACTCCCATTACGATATCGGAGATTTCCTCGGCCAAGTCAGGCCGTGTTGCCCCCGCCCAACGCCGAAAACTATCCAAGTACCCGATATGCGAATTGATAACCTGATCCGCGTAGAATCGACCTTCGTCGTCGTAGACCAACGCACGCCTTTCCCCCAAAGTGTCTGAGTCTCTTCTCACGTGATATGAAAGCGGACTTTGAAGAAACGCGTGTGGCTCGATCCCTCCTCTTCTCGTATTTAGCATAATTTCGCTGTGGTAGACTTGAATATTCCCCAAGCAGTGCTGAACTTCGGCTAAGACCCTATTCATTCCAGCCTTATACGCGAGTGGGTCCAGTTTCGAATCAAAGTCAGTCTCATACAGGGCGCACCCGGCTGTCCCATCGATTCGGGATGCGAAATACTCGTACGTTCCAAGAAAGTCTGTGACAAACTTCACTCCAGCCGGCGTGATTTTCACTTCCGAAAACTTCGAGCGCGTCCTCGCATTTGAGCCGTAATCGTCGGCCTGCTCCCAAAGGTCATCCTGATTCCGCGGCCTGTGGGACTTGAACGTCACCAAATGTGCCCACGATTCCTCTCCCCGTATCGCGAACATAGCCCACAGGGCCTCCGCTATCACCTTAGGCTTGATAAACGGATCGAAGGTACCGAAAAGGTCCATCAGAGAGAATCCCTTCCCCAAGCGGGGATCCCTCAGCGCCTCGGGAGGCAATGGCCTAGGTCCAAAGAGCAAAGTATTCAGAATTAGTCTACTAGTATTAATCGAGGTCCCCTCGCCCCGCCCCAAGGGCTGCCGATCCTCCGTCCCCTTAATCGCATCGAAGTAGCCCGAGTCCGCGAATACGTTCAAGAGTCTGCGGAGTGCCGCCTGGCGCGCCAGATGCCGGTTCAGCTGCGTTCCGCTTTGCATGTTGCTGGCCAGCTTATCAACCGACGCGCCAGCGGCACAAAACGCCTGGGTCAGCGCGGTCACAGCATTTCTGTGATCATAGTTAAACGCAGGATAGATATTCCTGCGGAAATATCCGTTTGAGAGAATAGAAGACAGCGTCTGGCAATGGAGCGCAAGACCAGCAAGGTGCGCTCGGCTCTGGGAGGACCCCTCGAAGTCCGTTTTTCTGCGATCAATGTACTTCTGTCGCTCACCAATAATCTGGGGCCCGGCAACCCGCCCTGTGATGTCACGACGCGGGAAGGCCTGGTTCCACGCTTCAGTGGTGTGTTCGTCGAAGTAGGCGGTGGTGGTCTCGCGCAACACGACAATGTACCCGAAGCGGTCCATGATAAGGGGGTCAATTAGGGGCGAGCCTGGAATGGAGCTGCCCAAGAGAACCGGGACGTCGACGTGAACGCTATTGAGAGCGGC
>JAIRXV010000171.1 GCA_031268115.1 Bifidobacteriaceae bacterium | reverse complement strand
AAGGAAGAAATCCCATTCCGACCGAGGCCCAGAAACTGGAGGCCGGCCGGGAAGGATGCCCCAATCAAAGAAGAAATTCTATTATCGTCAAGTACGAGCTGCTGGAGGCCGGTTGCCAGTTCGATCCCAGTCAGGCTCGCGATTTCTCTCGACGAGCAATTGAGATGGGCTATCTCCGCAATGCGCTGGCCCTGGTCGAGGCTTTCTTGTACGCACTTCGCGAGATTGGGGTCTTCGAATCCGGTGACTTTCGGGGGGACTGTAGTTAGTGCCTGCTCTACTGCTTGGGCGCCGTTTAGCATGCGGTAGGTGTTGGGGTAGGCTGTGGAGTTTTCGTAGCCGTAGCGTTGGTCGCTTGCGGTATCCACGATGATCTTCTTGACTTCAGCGCCGGTCAGCTTGGGATTGGCGCCCCAGACCGTGGCAGCGACCCCGGCCACGTGTGGGGCGGCCATCGATGTTCCGCTCTTTGTCCCGTACTCGTCGCCCGGGGTTGTGCTTTGGATCTGGTAGCCCGGTGCGATTAGGTCAACCCGGCCTCCCCCGTTGGAGAAGTCCGCCACCTGGTAGTTGCCGCCACCGAGGTTCGTGGCCGCTCCGACGACAAGGATCCGATCCCGCAATTTGGGGTCTTGAATCCCAGAGAGGATATCGAGATCTGCGTCGATGCGACGGACCGGCCCACTCCCACCGGGAAGGTATTCCCACTCGTAGGGGTTCCAGTAGTAGGGGCTGTTATTAGCGTTGCCAGCGGACTTTGCGATAACAAAATCGTTGCCGTATTCGTCCAGGTAGATCAGCAGAGCCTCCTCGATCAACCTGTTCGTTTCCCGAAGAAACACCGTCGCGGCTTTCTCTCCAAGGTGGGCACCAGCAGTTAGAGTCTCACCCATGCTCAGGTTTACGACCCGGCAGTCCTTCATTACAATCAGAACCGTCAACCCGGCCTCGTAATCGCTCACAGTCGCAACACCGTTGGCGCGAAGCCGCTCTTGCTTCGCCTCAATCCCACGGAAGGCGGCCCCGTGGAGCCTGGCGTTGGGGGCCACCCCCGCCACGCCCTTTGTATTCATCGTGGCAGCGATTGTCCCAGACACGTGAGTCCCATGTGCGCGATCTTCGGCCTCAATCTTCTCGTCATTGGCCCACAGATAGGCATAGTCGAGGTCTTCGTGATCGGAGAACCCGACATCGAGTACGCCCACATTGACCCGCGAGAGTTGGCTCCGGTGGTCCCAAATGCCCGGCGCACTGATCGCCTCCATACCCCAATTTCCGCCACTGGGCACCGCATCCCACTGCCCTGACCATTCGGCATCGGGCGGATAATAATCCGACTCTTCGAGGTCCATCGGGTAATTCACGAACGCTCCGCTCACCCCCGGGCGGCGCCCGACATCTGTGGCTAAAGCCTGCAGCTCGGTATAGTCCATCTTCTGGGGCAGAACCACTTGGTAGTGGCGCGAATAGTCGTTTGAGCCGCCCACGGCGCCGCCCAGCGCCCGCGCGAGGGACTCCAATGTGCCAGCGGGCGAGTTCGCCTCCAGGGACACGATCACCTGGTTCGCGACAAACTTCACCCCTGAGGCTGCATCCATCGCAACATCGTCCGAACCCGTCGCATACAGCATCAACTGATCGTCCACCTGCGTCTGGAACTCGGCCACCGGGGGAGCTGGCGTCTGGATCGGCGGCGTCACGGGCTCATCCCCCCCGCCGGGCGGCCCCGGATCGACCAACTCAGCGGCTGGCGGGGGCTGCTCACCCGGTTGCTGTCCGCTTGGCGGGTCCGGCACCACCGGATCCTGCACCCTGACCTTGATGCGAGCTTTTACCCTCGGATTGAGGATCGACTTCGCCGTGATCGTGGCGCTGCCCGATTTGACTCCCGTAACCAATCCTGCCGAACTGACTTTCGCGACAGCCTTGTTGCTCGAAGACCAAGCCACGTATTTCTTCGCCTTGGCGGGTCTGATGGATTTCACGCTCGCCTTGAAATTCTTGCCCACCTGAACGGATCTGGCCTTGGTGTTGAGCGCGATTCTGGTCGGGTCCACGCTCACGGTGATCTTGACCCACGCCTTGACCTTGCCATCCGCCTTCGAGACCGCCGTGATCCTGGCAACGCCGGGCTTCTTGCCCGATACCTTCCCAGCGGCCGTCACGACAGCGACGTTCTTGTTCGAGGACGACCAGGTCACAGCCTTGGATGCCTTCGCCGGTCTCACGGACTTGACTTTCACCCTGACGGTTCGCCCGACCGAGACCGCTGACTGGGATGCCTTCAGCGAAATCTTGGTCGGTTTGGCCCCAACAGTCTGGACAGCGCCTTCGGTCGGCGCGGCCTGCGCAACCGGCAGATTCGCCAAGGCCCCCAGAGACAGCGAAAGAGCCAAAGCCGCAGCAATGCGATTCCCTAACATGGCTAATCCTCCTTGAATCGGTCAAGAGAGTATCAGCAACACAACAGCCGGGTTGCGTCCTCGGGTCCGCCGCGCCCCGGGAGTCAGGCCGGGAAGCTGGCCTGGGGTTGGCCGGTCGGGACTGCCGGGTCCGCCGCGCTTCGGGGGTCAGGCCGCGAACGTGGCGGTACCAATGCATGACAGTGTTGGTTCGGGCGATGGTCCCCGCTGGGGCTGCGGGTGTGGGGTTCAGGTGCATGGCAGTGTTGTCTTGGGCGATGGCCCCTGGGGTCAGGCCGCGAAGGTGGCGGTTGCCGGCGGTGCCGGGACCTCGGCCCAGGCGCCGCTGGCCGCGGAGCGCACGGCGGCCTCGGCGACGTTGGCGGCGGCCAAGCCGTCGCCAACCGAGGGAGCCGCCTGGGTATCGGTGACCACCGAGCGGACAAACGCCGCCCCTTCGATGGTCTTGAGATCGTCGAAGCTCAGGCCCATCCCCGCCCCGGGCTGGAATCGAGCGAATTCCCCGAATCCGGCATCGGACATCTGGGTCGTGTAGCCGTAGTCTCTGGCGGACGGACCGGAGCAGATGTGCAGCTCGTTCATCCGCTCGAAGTTCCAGCGGATCGCTCCGTCGGTGCAATGGATATCGATGCCGTAATCGCAGCGAGAACCGGTCGCCACTCGGGATGATTCGAATGTGCCAACCACCCCGTCAGCGAATCGGGCGAGCAGGCACGCGTAATCCTCATTCTCGACAGGCGCCATCGGGGCGCCGGAATCGACCTGGACGGTGTGCCCGGTGCCGGCCCCAGGAGCGGGGCGCTCGGGGATGAAGGTCGAGGTCAGCGCGCTCACCGCAGTGATTGGGGCACCCACCAGGTAGTGGGCAAGATCGAAACCGTGGCTCAGGAGGTCTCCGAGCACGCCGGTACCGCCCGTCTTGCGCACAAAACGCCACGTGCGCGGGCCAGAAGGATCGGCCGAATAATCGGCATCCAGTTTGCAGTGGATATTGGTGATTCGCCCCAGTGCCCCCGAGCGCAGCAAATCATGAGCATGGACGATGGCGGGTGCCCCCCTATACGTGAAACCCACCCCCGTACGCAAGGACTGAGCCTCGGCCGCCGCGACGATGCCGGCGGACTCCTCACGCGACGTCCCCATGGGTTTTTCGATCCAGAAGGGTTTGCCAGCCTGGGCCGCAGCTTGGGCGAACGGGTAGTGCAGAAAGTTGGGCGCGCAGATGGAGACCACATCGACATCCGGGTGGTCCAGGACCGAGCGGTAGTCTTCGGCGGTTTCGCGGTAGCCGAATTGGGCTTGGAACTGGGCGGTGTTCGCGGTCACGGGATCGGCCACGATCACCAATTCAGGCATGACGTCCAGGTCGGCGTACTTGTCGCGAATGGCGAGGTAGGCGCGTGAATGCAGGCGCCCCATCCATCCGGCAGAGATCAGACCCACGCCAAGGCGGCGCGGCCTAGTGAGTCGGGACATTTTGGCTCCTTGTTCGGGGTTGAGTGGTGTTGGCGAAGCGTGGGTGTCGGTCGGCGCCCGTCAGCGCCGGACTGGCCTCTCGGTGTGGGGTGTGGGTGCGTCTGTGAGGGTGGTTTCTG
>JAIRXV010000106.1 GCA_031268115.1 Bifidobacteriaceae bacterium | reverse complement strand
CGGCCACCAGCTTGAGTTTGGTCAAACGCTGGCGATCTTCCGCGTTGTGGTTGGGATCGAATCCGTCCAAGTCATAGCCCGCGTCGGGATCCTCTTGGAGTTCTTTCAGCAGGTGATATGCCAGGAGTTCGTCAAAGTTATCGCCACCGAGGTAGTTGTTCCCGGCTATACCGAGTACCGTGGCCGCCGGTCCGTCCACTTTGACCACCGAGACATCGAAGGTGCCCCCGCCGAGGTCATACACCAGGAACACGCCCTCGTCAATGTCGTTCTTCTGGCAATAGTAGAGCACCGCCGATGTCGGCTCCTGCAGCGTGAATTCAACCTTGAGACCGGCCAGTTCCCCCGCTTTGGTGGTGGCTTCGCGGGCGTTGGACGCGAAGTACGCGGGAATAGTGATGACTGCCCGGTCGACCACGTAGTCCTCGTAGCCGGGTTTGCCCGCGAGATAATCCTGCATCTGAGATTTCATTTCGGCCAGGATTGCACTTGCCACTTCTACCGGGGTGAGCGTCAACGGTCCCGTGGTTGCCCGGAATTCGGAATCGCCCATGTGGGATTTGATTGAGACAATCGGTTCGGGAGCGGTACCCCGGCGGTTGAACGCTACTTGACCCGATTTCAACGAATCGCTGCGCCGGTCATACACCACTACCGAGGGGAAAGTCTTTCGCCCCGAGCGGTCCGTCCGGCACACGATTTCCCCGTTTGGCCCTACTACGGCAATCACCGAGTTGGTGGTCCCAAGGTCGATCCCGACGGCTTTGCTGGTCTTCATGTGTGGTGTCCTTCCTGATCGGTGGTGTGGTTACGGGCGGTGAGAGCGGCCCAGGCCCGCCGAAGCCGGCCGCCGGTACGGCCCCAAGTGTGGGGTTGCGTTCCGGCCCCGGCACGCGGCGCGTCAGCGCCCCCGGGGACCGCAGCCGCCGGAACCCCGCCCAACGCGTCCTGCCCATCGGCACGCGGCGCGTCAGCGCCATCGAGGACCGCAGCCAGCGGCACACCGCCCAACGCGTCCTGCCCATCGGCGCGCGGCGCGTCAGCGCCATCGAGGACCGCGGCCGCCGGAACCCCGCCCAACGCGTCCTGCCCATCGGCACCGGCCGCGTCAGCGCCCACCTGGACCGCAGCACCGCTCAACGTCTCGGGCGCCTCTTTGTCGCCCGCTGGATCCTTCCGCCGCGCGCAGCTGAGAACCGCCCTATGCACGAGCCTGCCCTCGAACCGGATTTCGGGTTCGAATGCCTCTGCAACCCACTCCTCAAGGGCGGGATCGATGGAATCCGGTGGGCCGTCATCGTCCACCCATTCCACGATGTCCGCGAACTCCTCCAGCTCCGGAGTCAAAGGCTCACCGACATGGTTGAGCACCTCAATGTGCTCGGCCTCAAGTAAGTCCCCGAGCACACGGAACTCAGCCGCGCTCATAGCGGCCTGCTTGCGCGTCAGGGTCATGCCCACGTGGGCGGCGAGCGCATCGGCCCTGGCCCACGCTGCCTCGGTGGCGGCCGCCGCGGCGGCCTGCTCGTCGCGGTGGCGGCGCAGCAGATCGGCCATCGCTTGATCGGGTGCCACCCCGGGGCGCACCCAGCTCGGCACGGGGCGCGGCTGCGGTAGTTTGGCCGCGGTGGTGTCCATGTGCGTTCCTCACTTCCTCTTCTTACCGAAAAGCCGAGCCATTCCGGCCTGGCCTCTGCGGACGTAGATTGCGGCGGTCGCGTCCACCAAGGCGTTGAACACGCTGGGCCGGTGGAACAAGGCGCCGCTCGATTCGGCCAGGTCCACGGCCGCTCGGTAGCGCTCCAGTGCGCCATCCTCCTGCCCTAACTGTTCGAGCGCCTGGCCGGCCGCTCGCAGGGCGGCGATTCGTTTCTCGTCGCCCGCGTCCGGCGCCTCCAACACTTTGGTGGCGAGCTCCAAAGCCAACTCCCACTGGCCGCCTGCCACGGCGGTGGCCAGCGTGGCCGATTGGTCGGCACCTTCCAACGCCTCCAGAGCCGCACCGGCCGACCCGTAACGGTCCATTTCGGCGTACGCCAGGCAGCGGGCCAGCACAGCGTCCAGGAACTCCGAATACCGCACGCCGGGTATGTCTTTGCCGGGCCGGGACCGGAAATTTAGCCGCCGGCGCCATTCCGCTTCCATTTCGGTGACACCCGCGCGAGTCGCAAACGGTTCGATTCCCGTATAGAATTCGTAGAACATGAGCCCGGCCTGATAGATGTCCGAGGCTGCGGTATAGCGGCCTTGGAAATTCTCCGGCGCGTAAATGCTCATGGTGGTCTTGAGGGCGGCCTCAGGTCGCTCCAAGAAAGCACCCATCCCGAAGTCCATTACCCGCAGCACTCCGGCGTCGACCATGACGTTGGCGCCTTTGATATCGCGATGCAGAACCCCGGCGCCGTGGGCCGCGTCCAATGCGGTGAAGAATTGGCGCATGTAATCCACCACCAGTTCGGCGCGCGGAAAACGTCCCACCGAGTGGTATCGCGCCGAGATATCCTCCAAGGTCTGGGCGCCGCGGATCAACTCCATCGCCACGTAGGCACATTTTCCGGCGGGCGTATCTAGATATCCAAAACCGTAGATCTGCGCGAAGTGGCGTTTGATCTGGGGCGTGGCCGGCCCGGCCAGAACCCGCGCGGGCAGGGTGCAATCCGCGAGCATTCCCTCCACGTTGCCGCGCGCCGATGCGTCCGGCGCAAACACCTTGAGCGCCACATCGCGAACCGCATGCCCATCCAATTGTTCGCGGGCCGCAAACACGGTCCCGAAGTTCCCCGCCCCAAGGATCCGGCTCAGATGGTACTTACCGCCGCCGATGACGGCCCCCACCAAATCTTGCAGCGCTGGTTTGGCGGGGGGTTGGGCTGGTTTGAGGGCGGGCTGGGCCTGTGTCCCGACGGCGGGCGTAGCGAACCC
>JAIRXV010000086.1 GCA_031268115.1 Bifidobacteriaceae bacterium | reverse complement strand
CGGTGCTCGACCAGGCGAGAATGATCGCCCGGGAGGCTGGCGGCTCGGTGGACCAGTCCGAATCGAATGGTTCCAAAGAGGGTGGCTATTTCGCGAGCGCCACGTTGCGCGTCCCGCCGGACGCATTCGACCGGGTGGTTGACGATCTTAAGGAACTCGGTGAACTGGCCGGCTGGCACCAGACCGCGACCGACGTCACCTCGCAGGTGATCGACCTGGATGCCAGGATCTCGGGGTTGCGGACCTCGATCGAGCGCCTTGAGCAGATGCTCGTTGACTCGGACACCGTCAATTCGCTCCTCGAAATCGAACGTATGTTGACCACCCGCCAAGGCGAACTCGATTCCCTGCTGGCCGAGCGGTCCTACTTCGCCGATCAGGTGGGCATGTCCACGCTCAACCTCGACCTACGCCAAGCGCCGGACCCGGTCGGCTCGTCTGAACGGTCTGAACGCATCGGCCCGTGGGCGAGCTTGCAGCGGGGCTGGAATTCGTTCTTGGACTTCGGCTCGGGGTTGCTGGAGGTGTTGGCCTACCTGCTGCCGTGGCTGGTTGCTATTGCGCTGATCGCGACCGCCGTGGTCATCCCGCTTCGGGCGACAGCTCCCAAGCGTCGCGCCCGCCGGGATGCCCGTCAGGATGCCCGTCGCAACGCCTTCCCGGCGCCCCGGCCCGCACCGGAGCCGGGGTTGCGCCCGCCTGCGGGGCCGGTTCCACCGCCCCTGGCGGGCCCGCAACCACCACCCGGCCCAGCGCCATCACCCCAACCGCCGGCGCCAACGCAACCACCGCCTGGGGCGGAAGGCACCTAATCGGACTCCCCCAGCTGCGCCTTCAGACGCACCGGGTTGTGGTCGGAATGGTCGAATCCGAGGTCGATGGTCTGAACTTCCAAGGCCGTCACGTTAGGCGACAGAATGTAGCCGTCGATCCCGAATATCTGATTGGTTCCGTCCCATGGGCGGTCATTGAGGCGGGAAGTGGCCACACCGGCATCGTTGGCGTAAGACCACCCGTCCGGCAATATGCCCTCCTCCAACACACCCGGTTGCCACTCGTCCGAGACTCGCGGATAGTCCACCCCGGGGAAGGTCTGGTTGAAATCCCCACCGGCTATCACGTAGTTGCCCGCTTCGTATTCGGCTTCCAACAAATCCATCAACATTTCGGTTTGGACCACGCGGGCCTCGCCGTCCGCGTATGCCTCCAGGTGCAGATTGACGATAACGAGCTCGCGATCATCCGCCGTGTCGATCCGCTCCACCAACAGGCAGCGTTTGAGGTTGAACAGTCGTTCCGGCCAAGAGAAAGGCACCGGGAGGGACACGCGTGTGGCCGAGGGTTGGCGCAGGGTGGTCATACTCAACAAGCCTGAGTTGACTTTCCCGATGGGTGGCCACGGGTAGGGCGTGAACGTCGAGCGGAAGTTGAAGGCGAAGCTGGAGTTCATGGGCAAGGCTTTACGCAGGAGCGCCGCCTCATCCACATCGTGCGAACGCTGCGAAGCGGTATCCACCTCTTGGAAGAGGTAAACGTCCGCTGGGTTGGCGGCAACCGCCTCAAGTATCCCGGTCATGTTGGCGTCAACGTCATCGGCCGTGGGGGTGACCGTCTTCCCGCCGTCCATAAAGAAGTCTTGACCTTGGCCGAGGCCGCCGTAGCCGATGTTGAAGGAGATCAGCGTCAACGGATCGTCCGGGCCCGGAATGTGGATTTCCGATCCGGCCGGAGGGCGTTCCACCCGAAGCGTTTGCGAGTCGCGCGGCCGGTATTCCATCGCCGTACACCAGGCCAGAAACGATCCCACCGCGATGATCAACACCACGATGACAACGGCTGTCAACCTGAGGGAGAACCTGAGAAGGGGTCTGCTGGCCATGTTTTCCTCGTCATTGGGGTCGGTGCTGGGCGGCTCCTATCCTAGGACGCTGGGCCACCGAAACGCCTCGATCGCCCGGAGTACTCCTCGACCGCTCGCCACAGCACGGTGCGGTCCACATCGGGCCACATCTCTTCCACGAACACCAGCTCCGCATAGGCGGACTGCCACAGCAGGAAGTTCGAAATCCGCCGTTCCCCCGAAGAGCGCAGGAAGAGGTCCACGTCGGGAACGTTGGGACGGCCAGGGAGGCCGCCACCGTCGAAGGTCCGTTCGCCGCCGCGAAGCCGAGCCGCCACGTCGTCCTCGGTTATCCGGGCGGCATCCACCTGGCCGATGGCGGCCTCCCGCGCCAGCGTCCGAACGGCATCGGCGATCTCGGCGCGGCCACCGTAGTTGACGCACAGGTTCAGGAACGTGCCTGTGTTATTCCTGGTCAAAACCTCGGCTTCGCGCAGTTCACGCACCACCGAGGGCCAAAGACGGCGCTGCTCACCGGACCAGATCACGCGCACCCCCCACGAATGGAACAGGTCCCGGCGAGCGCGAAGCACTTGCCGGGTGTAGCCCATCAGGAAGCTGACCTCGGCGGGAGACCGGCGCCAGTTCTCGGTGGAGAACGCATAGACGCTAAGCCACGGCAGTTTGAGCTGAACGGCGCCTGCCACCACCTCTACTAACGCGGTCTCCCCGGCGCGATGCCCCTCTACCCGGGGCAGGCCGCGCGCGGCCGCCCATCTCCCGTTCCCGTCCATGACCACTGCAACGTGCCGGGGCATCTTGTCCGCATCGATGGTGGGGGGCCGGGCTCCCGACCGGTGTGGGACCGGGGCAGTCATGCGCGCTCAACCAGTTGGAGGGATCGGACCTGGCGTTCCATATGCCACTGGGCGTATGCGGCCACGATCCCGCCGGCTTCCCGGCGAGTTGCGCCATCGGCCTCTTCCGCCGCCTCCCAGTCCCCGGTCAAGAGCGCTGCGAGCAGCGCGAACGCCGCCGCCGAGGGTGCCGGCGAACCGTGCGGCCGACAGCCCGCACACACGGCTCCACCGGCCTGGGCGTTGAACGCCCGATGGGGTCCAGGGCTGCCGCAGCGCGCACAATCCATGAACGATGGCGCATAGCCGGCCGCCGCCAACGATCGCAGGAGGTAGGAATCGAGCACCAAACCGGGCGCATGGCGCCGGGCGGCCAACGCGTGCAACGCGCCGAGCGCTAAGTGGTATTGCTGAGTGGCCGGCTCGCGCTCGATCTCGGTGAATCGCTCCGCGGCCTCCACAATGGCCGTGCCGGTGGTGAACAGTTCGTAGTCCGGGGCGATTGCGGGCGCATAGGCGCCGACCATCTCGACCTGTGTGACCACATCGAGGTTGCGGCCCCTGTGAAGCTGGATGTCCACGTGCATGAACGGCTCGACCCTTGCGCCGAGCCTGGATGTTGTCCGGCGCACACCCTTGGCGACGGCCCTCACCCGCCCGTGGTGACGCGTGAGGAGGCCAATGATCCGGTCCGCTTCGCCGAGCTTGTGGGTGCGCAGCACCACGGCGTGGTCCCGGTACAGCTTCACGTGGCCATTATGGCCGCAGCGGTAGCGATCCGATAGCGCCGGGCCGGCGCTTCTTGGACCTGAGAGGCCGCTGATAGGGCCGCCTCCGGCCATGTCGACTGGATCAGTGCGCACCGCGGTGACCAGTCCAAACGCGGCGGCCCGCATCGCTCCGGCGGTGCCTTCGTCCACCGCACCCGCCCGCAGATGGGATCTGCGTATAACGTGTACGGCAATTCAGACAACCGCGACCGCACCAAAGTGGGGCACCCGATGATTCAAAGCGAAATCGACCCTCGCCAACGTTTGCTGCCCCGGTGGGCCGCACGCCTCATCGTCCTTGCTGTCGCGTCCTTGATCGTGGCTCCCATCCTCTTGGTTGCGGCAGTCACGTGGCCGGTCGGAGTGACGTGGCCGGACCGGACCGAGAATCCGAACAGCTGCTCTTCGTGGGCTGCGGCACATCCCGAGACACCGCCAGAAGACCGTTGAACAACTGGCCATTCGACTGCCGACAAGAAAGGTCTGGCGTCACCCTTGCGGGGATGTGACCGTGATGGTTTTGCGGGCGGTTTTGCCCTGGACGATGGCGGTAATCACCGCTTTGCCTTCGCCTACCGCAGTCACTTTGCCGACCCTGTCGACAGTCGCAACGCTCGGTTCCGATGACTTCCACAGAGCTGCGGACCGCACCGCACCGATTGGAGACACCCAGGCCTTCAGCCGAACGCTTGACCCTGGCGTCACACGAGTCGAGCCCGAACCGCGAACCTCAATGCGGACCTTGGCGACCTTCTTCACCTTGTCCTTGGCCACCGCTTTGACGGTGATCACGTAGTCTTTCCCGCCCGGGACCTTCAACGTGATCTTGCTGACACCCGCTTTGGCCGTGCGGATCGACAATCGTGACGTCGAACCGGCCTTAACCTTCACACTGCCGGCCTTCTTGCCTTTGGTCAACGTCGCCACCTTCGGAGCCGACGCCTTCCAGGCCACCGCCACTGTGCCGGTCGGGGAACCCGCTGTCACATGGGCAGCCACCGGAACCTTCACCGTGGAACCGGCCCGAGCAATCACCGTGATGAACGATGCCGTCACCTTGGATACCGGCGATCCGCCATCCGGAGCACCCGGAGCAGCGGGCGGGATCGGCGCAACCGGACTTTCCCCCGGCGCGGTCGGAGCGGTGGTCGGGGTGTCATCCCCAGCGGGCGGGGGCGATACCGGCGGAACCGCGGGACCGCCATCGTCCACCGAATCCTCCGAACCGGGGACATCGGGAACCCCATCCCCTCCGGGCGTCTCCCCCGGCGTGGGCCGCTCCGGAAGCTCCAACTCAAAGGCCACCCGGAAACCAACGGGGCTTTGAGCCGGAACCCTTTGCGGGGGCAGGAAGCCAGTCTGACCGCGACTGGTGTAACCCCACGCCCACAGCTCACCCGACGTAGTCAAAGCCAACGTGGTGAGGCGGGAGTGAGTCAGCATCTGCACGTCCGCGATCCCAGGCACCAAGGTGAAGCCCTCTACCACGGTGCTTGTCCCCGCGATCCCCAAACCGCCCTCATAGTTATCTCCGGTCCCGTAAACGTAGCCTGAGGTAGACAGCGCAACCGACTGCGTTTCCCCGGGTGCGACATCGGCGATCCCGTCGAGAACGTCAAGCTTCGTGGGCAATTCCAGAGTCTCGGTCGTGCCAACGCCAAGGGACGAGTGATATCCCTGTCCCCAAACGTAGGCGTCGCCGCTCTCGGTCACTACGAAAGCCGCTTTCGAAGCAGCAGCAACGGTCTTAACATCGTCAGGCGCGGGAACTTCAGTCGGCTCGTAGACGGCGCTCCGCGAGCTGTCCCTCCCGAGCGCCGCGGCCACCCCAGTCCCCCACACATAGACTCTCTTCGACTGGGTCAACGCCAACGAATGAAAGCTCGTCATAGCAAGGTCCACGATCGGATCGTTAGGGGGCAGACCCCGGACGAGCCTCGGAACGCTCACAGATCCACCCGCGCCATTACCCAGTGCGCCGTAGTCATTCCTACCCCAGGAATAGACCTTGCCCGATTTAGTGATGACTGCCGAGACCGAATTGCCCGCGACGACACGAACCACCGGGTCGCTCTCCGCCCCCGGGATCGTTACCTCAGCGGGCGTCTGTGAGGCGCCAATCTCTCCCTGACCCGTTTCCCCAGAATAATCCTGACCCCAGCTATAGACGGACCCGGAATACCCAAGGGCAACGACATGGTCACTGCCCATCGCGAGAGAATCGATGGGCTCAGTCAACTTGACCAACGCCGGAACGTGCGAATCCCCTTCGGGCACCGCGCCGTAGGCGCCTATCGCGCTGTGTCCCCAGGTGTAGACCTCACCGTCCTTGGTCAATGCAACCGAGGTATTATCACCCCCGGCGATCGCCTTGATGTTCGTGACGCCAAGAAAATGCCTCGGGGATGTGATTGTTTGACCCCGCGTGTCGCCAAGCTTACCCCAGGGGTTATAACCCCAGGTGTGCAGGAAGCCAGCCGAATCGACCGCGACGGAAGAACCGCCTCCGGCGGCCACAGCGACGATCCCGGTCAGCCCAATCACCGGACCCGGAGCGACCACCGAACCGAAGCTGCCATCCCCCGTTTGCCCGTCATCGTTCTGGCCCCAGCCCCACACCTTCCCGTCCGCGGTCACAGCGAGAGCATGGAAATCGGCGGCTGCGACACCCACGATAGAAGGCAGCCCAGGCACTTCCACCGGATCGGCAGAACCGTACGGGTCCGGGATACCGAGTTGACCATACCTGTTGTCGCCGAATGCGAACACTGTGCCCCCCGTGGAGACCAATAGTCCGTACCCGGCTCCCATGGCAATCTGTGCGATCTCGGGGAGGGATTCGATGGGTTCAAAGGCCCCCGCCACTT
>JAIRXV010000085.1 GCA_031268115.1 Bifidobacteriaceae bacterium | reverse complement strand
GCCCCGAACCCGTGACCGCAACCGAAAACTGGTCATACGCGGCCACGGCAACCGCATTCCCGACACCCTCCACGCGCACCGGATCGGTCGACTGGGTTTGCGATCCGTCCCCGAGTTGGCCATAGGTGTTATCGCCCCAAGCCCGCACCTGACCGTCGGGATCGATGGCCACCATGTGGTACGAACCGACCGCGACACGGGTCCACGGGTCGAGGGGAACGCCATCGTCAGCGGACGCCTGGACAGGGGCCAGCACGCCGGTGACGGCCACAGCCACCGCACCCAGCACAGCGGCAAGGGATTTCAAACTCATTTCCGCTCCTTCACGGATTCGAACGTCAAGGGAAACTACCCACCGCAGTAACCACTGCGGCCACAGTTCTATTCCCACAAGCCCTGAGCTGGTATTGCCCACGGTTCGGAGGGCTTCCCCAGGGTGGATGGGGCAGTCGATACATGAGGCCCCGGCGCCTGGCGCAGTGTCCCGATTGGGGACAATTCGGGTACGACGCGATTCATGGCGTTGACGGGGGACCTGGCAGCCGATGTGCACGGGGTGCGCGGCTCGGTCTCCGACGCGCAGTTCGCCCGGATCGTGAAGGACCTGTCCGCCGCTGGGTTGAGCGTGCGCGGCATCGCGGCGTTGACGAACCGCCCCAAGTCGGTGGTGGGCCGGGCGGTCAAAGCGCCACCGAAGACGGCGGCCGAAGCCGGGAAGCAGACGCCGCTGCCGGTCTTGTACGACGTGTTCCGCGAAGCCACCAGTACCCTTGTCTGCGGCCACTGACTGAAGGACCGCCATTCAATCCAGAATTGGGGCAATTGAGCGGCCAGGCTTCCCAGTTGGACCGGACCCACGGATTCGTACGGAGAGCCGACTGCGATGCAGGCGCGGCTGAAGCTGTCCTTTACCGTCGGCATCACGGTGACCTTCTGCTCCCAAAACTCGCCGAGTGGACCCTCGGGAAGGAATCTGAGTCCGTGGCTCGCGCTTTGCCAGTTCTTGCTGGCATGGCTGATTTGCCCCTGGTTCAGGTTGGGCGAAGCGGCAGCGAGCGCGCGACCTGCCTGGGAGATGCCGTAAAACAGGTTCAGTGCGCGGCTCTCGTAGCCGATTGAACCAGCTGCGGGTGAACTGTTGCTGCGCCTGCTCGAAGGCCGCCTGAAAGACGACCTTCCGGTCGCCCTTCAGTACTGCCCCGATTCTTGCGGGCGGCCTGACTGGCGGTTGAGCACTTCGCGGTAAACCTGGGCGTCCTCGCGTGGGCCCAACGCCCAGATGATCACAGAATCCCCTTCGTGTTGATAAACAAGGCGGAACCGTTGGGGGCTGATGTCCGGCAGGTCGAACTTAACCCGGAACAGGCCGGTCAGGTCTCCGGTGATATGCCTTTCGCCCAAGGCCTTGCCGCGCTTGTGGTGATGCGCGACATCGGACACCGCCGCAGTGGCCGCGTCTGCTACGGCAGGGTCGAGGTTGTCGAGTCGGTCCAGGTCCCAGTACGCGCCAAGCACGTATTCGACTCGCCAAGGCTCGCGCGTGCTCACGCTGTGCGGGCGCGCTTCGCGGCGAGGTGCGTTTGGACCTCTTGGGCGCTGAGGCGGGGCCGCGCGTCAGCCATCCGTTCCAATACGACGCGGACGTCGACTTCGTCTTGGAGCTGTTCAACGTATTCATGCACCAGGTCGCGGATCAGGCCGGACATGGACGCGCCGCGTCCGCCGGCGGCGGCGGCCACCTTCAGGACTAGGTAATCCTCGGCTGGCAACTCAACTGTGATGCGGGTGGGTCCCGAGGTAGCCACTGCGGTCATGGGAACATCTTAGATGCACAGACGCCCAGATGTGAACCATCGCCGTCCTGCTCCCATTCGCCGGCACAGTATGGGCCGAGGTGAGCCGCTCGGTTCAGTGGTCGGACTCGGCGCACCCCTGTTGAAGACGGAGGTGTTTCCGCAGCTTGGCGATGTGGATAGCTGGCTTGGCGGCGGTGACACCGTGGCGGCGCAGGATGACGCCGACCGTGGTGCGATGGACGTCGAACATGAAGGCCAGTTCGTAGACAGACTTGCCATCTTGGTAGGCGGCGGCCATCTGCGCGATCTTGGCGCCGGACGGCCGCTGGAGCTGTCTCCTGTCCACATGTTGAGATTCTCCGGGTGAACCAACTCCGCTCAAGTCAGTGGTCTCGCGCGCTTTGACCAGGTGTTTCAGGAAGCGGGGAGGGTTTGAACTTTGTCTCGTACGGTCCACCGCCCGGCGCAGTGTCCCGATTGGGGACACTGCGGGTACGTACGATCATGGCATTGACGGGGGACCTGGCGGCCGATGTGCGCAGGGTGCGCGGTTCGGTCACTGACGCGCAGTTCGCCCGGATCGTGAAGGACTTGTCCGCCTCCGGCCTGAGCGTGTGCGGCATCGCGGCGTTGACGAACCGCCCCAAGTCGGTGGTGGGCCGCGCCGTCAAAGCGCCACCGGACACGGTGGGAGAGGTTTGGAGGCAGACACCGCTGCCCGGTCTTGTGCGACGTGTTCCGGGATGCCGCCAACTCCCTTTCAGCGGTCTACGTGGCATGTCAGCGGCGGGCAAAGACGAAAGACGAGGAGCGCCTGTGGACCGAGTCGCGGCGCGACCTGGTCGAGACACGCGACCAGGTCTCAGCGGATGACCGCGACACGATGGCCGCCTTGATTGGGGAGTGGGCCGAGGAGGCCGCCCGCCTGAAGAAGCTGCGCCGGGACCCAGCATGATCGACTACGAGGGCGCCTGGCGCGAGTTTGTCCTGCCGGACGTGTTCGCTTCCGTCCGCCCCGACGCCCAGCCGCTCCTGGTCCTGGTGGGCGGGCAACCCGGCTGCGGGAAGACCGCCGCGGTCTCCCGGATCCGCGATCAGAACCCTGGGTTGCGGTTCGCCCAGATAGTCGGGGACGACTTGCGGCAACACCATCCCGATGACGAGGACTGGGCGGCCGGGTCTGGCGGTTAGGCCGGGTCGAGGGTTTCACCAACATGGATGAGGGAGTTTCATCCAAGCCGCCCACATAGGCCTCGCCAGCGGATGATGCCGACTGTGGTGCGGTGGACGCCGACTTGGGGCGCTGACTCGAATGGCCGGTGGGGCGAACCCACCGGCCATTCGAGCAACAAGAAAGGTCCTGCGTCACCCTTGGGAGGGCGTGACCGTCACGGTCTTGCGGGCGGTTTTACCCTGGACGATGGCGGTGATCACCGCTTTGCCTTCGCCTACCGCGGTCACTTTGCCGACCTTGTCCACCGTCGCGACCCTTGGGTCCGACGACTTCCACAGTGCCTTGGACCGCACCGCACCGGCCGGCGACACCCAAGCCTTCAACCGCACGCTCGACCCAGGCGCCACACGAGTCGAACCCGAACCCCGAACCTCAATGCGGACCTTGGCGACCTTCTTCACCTTGTCCTTCGCGACCGCTTTGACCGTGATCACATAGTCCTTCCCGCCGGGAACCTTCAGCGTGATCTTGCTGACACCCGCTGTGGCCGTGCGGATCGACAATCGCTGCGTCGAGCCAGCGTTCACTCGGAAGGTGCCGGCCTTCTTACCCTTGGTCAACGTCGCCACCTTCGGAGCGGACGCCTTCCAGGCCACCGCCACCGTGCCGGTCGGGGAACCCGCTGTCACGTGGGCGGCCAAGGGAACCTTCACCGTGGAACCCGCCCGAGCAATGACCGTGACGAACGACGCCGACACCTTAGACACGGTCGATCCGCCATCCGGAGCACCCGGAACAGCTGGGGCTGCAGGAGCAGCCGGTGCCCCCGGAGTAGCGGGCGGGATCGGCGGGACCGTGGGGCCGCCATCGTCCACCGAATCCTCCGAACCCGGGACACCGGGTTCCCCATCCGCTCCGGGCGTCTCCCCCGGCGTGGGCTGCTCCGGAAGCTCCACCCCAATGATCACCCGTAGACCGGCGGGGCTTTGGGCTGGGACCTTTTGCGGGGGCAGGAAGCCAGCCTGACCGCTACTGGTACTGCCCCACGCCCACACCTCACCCGATTTGGTCAGGCCCAGCGCGGTGAAGGTCTGGTTGGCCAGCATCTGCACATCCGCGATCCCAGGCACCAGGGTGAAAGTCTCAAACGTATCCGGTCCCGCGATCCCCAGGCCGCCGCGGTCGCTCGCTCCGGCACCGTAGACGTTGCCCAAGGCGGACAATGCAAACGACCGGTTGTTCCCGTTCACGACATCCACAATCCCCTCCGGAACAACCAACTTGGTCGGCAATTCCACGGTGTCAGTCCCGGCAACGCCAAAGGACGACCTAAATCCCGATCCCCAGACGTACGCGTCACCGCTCTCGGTCAACACGACGGCCACTCCAAAACCGGCGGCAATGCCCTTAACGTCGCCAGGCAGACCGGGAACTTCAGTCGGCTCATAGACCGTGTTCCGAGAACCCTCTCTTCCGAGCGCCGCGGCCACCCCAAACCCCCACACATAGACTTTGTTCGACGCGGTCAACGCCAACGAATGACTGTCCGTCATAGCAAGGTCCACGATGGGATCATTAGCGGGCAGACCCTGGACGAGCGTCGGCACGGCGACAGATCCAACCGTGCCAATACCCAGTTCGCCATAGATGTTCCTGCCCCAGGAATAGACCTTGCCCGATTCGGTAATGACCGCCGAGACCGAATAGCCAGCGACAGCACGACGCACCGGGTCGGCCTCAGCCTCCGGGATCGTTACCTTCGCAGGCGTCCGTGGGTCGTTGCTCTGTCCCTGACCCGTTTGCCAAACATGATTCTGACCCCAGGTATACACGGACCCGGAAGAGCTAAGGGCAACGGAATGGCCCTGGCCCATCGCAAGAGAATCGATGGACTCAGGCAGATCGACCAACGCCGGAACGAGCGAATGCGCTTCAGACCCAGCAGCATATCCCCTAATCGGGTCAAGTCCCCAGGTATATACCTCACCGCTCTTGGTCAGGGCAGCAGAGGATGAATCCCCGCCAGCGATCGCCTTGATGTTCGTGGCGCCGAGAACACGCCTCGGAGAAGTGATCACTGAACTCCGCTCGTCGCCAAGCTTGCCCGAGGGGTTGCCACCCCAGGTGTGCAGGAAACCGGCCGAATCGACCGCGACGGAAGAACCGCCTCCGGCGGCCACAGCAACGATCCCGGTCAGACCAATCACTGGACCCGGAGCGACCAGCGCATCGAAGCTGCTATTGACCGCTTGCCCGTCATTGTTCTCGCCCCAGCCCCACACCTTCCCGTCCGCGGTCACAGCGAGAACATGGGAATCGGCGGCTGCGACACCCACGATAGAAGGCAGCCCAGGCACTTCCACCGGATCGGCAGAACCGTACGGGTCCGGGATACCGAGCTGGCCCCGCCAGTTGTCGCCGAATGCGAACACTGTGCCCCCCGTGGAGACCAATAGTCCGTACCCGGCTCCCATGGCAATCTGTGCGATCTCGGGGAGGGATTCGATGGGTTCAAAGGCCCCCGCCACTT
>JAIRXV010000030.1 GCA_031268115.1 Bifidobacteriaceae bacterium | reverse complement strand
GACCCGAAACTGTTCACGGTCGCCAGTCGCAGGAACTGGCTGGCGCCGCGACGTTCCCTGAGGTGGCGAAGCAGATCGCCGCCATGATGGCCGGGCGGGTGTTCACCGCCCACAACGCCGCGTTGGATCGGCGTTTTCTTGTCGCCGAGTTCGCCCGCGCGGGGTGGCAGGTCCCTCTCACCTCCAGAATCACTCTGTGTACGATGGCGGCCGCCCGCGAGATGTGGCCCGGCTCACCAAGGCGTTTGGGTCCGCTGTGCCGCCAACGGGGCATTGAGCCGGCCGACACGCGCACCCCGAGCGCCAACGCGTTCGCGGTTGTTCGCTTGGTTCAGGATCTTCTGGAGTCCGCCTTGACGGCCTCGCGCAATCGGCGGATTGGTCGGCTGCCGTGGGCGGCCCAACTGGAGGCCGCGAGCCTTGTCCGTTGGCCGTCTCAAGCGGTCGAATCTGTGGTGGCCAAAGGCGCCCCTGCGTTGCAATTGGCGGCGCACGGCGTCGGGGAACGGGGGTGAGCCGAGGGGAAGGCACGGCCTAGGAGGCCGGTGGGCCGGCGAAGAACTGGCCGATTATGGCGTCTACCGGCGAAAACGACGCCAGGACCAGCACCATGAACGGTTCGTGGGGGCGGATGGGTGGCGTCTGCCGGCGAAAACGACGCCAGGACCAGCTGAAACGCGGCGGGTAGCATCTGGTGCGGCGGTGCTTTCGCCGCCGCACCGGCGGTGCTACCTACCGCGTTTCGACGAGGTCCTGAGTAGTATCGCCACCGGGGCTGGCTCTTGAAGTCGGCTGCGGCCCACCGTATGGGATGGTTCAGCCGCCACATACCAATCGAATAAGGGAGACCCTGCCATGACCTTGTCCGTCCATCCGCGCGGCACCCTGTCCGCTGGCAATTTCGACTACGGCCGCACGGTGCCGCTGGTTCTGCTCCACGCCTTCCCGTTGGATCACCGAATGTGGGAGCCGGTGGCCGCGCAACTGGCCGATCTGCCCGTGCTGTTGGTCGATTTGCCCGGTGCGGGCATGTCCCCCGTGGTCGCCCCGACCTTGGAGGCGGCGGCCGGGGAGCTGGCCGGCACGCTCACTGCCTTGGGTTACACCCGTTGGGCGGTCGGTGGCTGTTCGCTGGGCGGATACGTCGCGTTGGCGTTGGCTCGGTTGTACCCGGACGCTCTGGCCGGCCTCGCGTTGATCGATACCAAGGCCTCCGCGGACGATGACGCCGTTCGGGTTGCGCGCCACGATGTTGCCCGGGAGGTGCTTGCCGCGGGCTCAGCTGCCTCGGTGATTGGAATGGCGGATGTGCTGGTGGGGACGGCCGCCAGGACAAAGCGCCCTGAGCTGGTCGATGAAGTGGGAAGTTGGATTGCCAGTTCCACTCCGGCGGGGCTGGCCTGGGCCGAGGCTGCCATGGCGAGCCGCCCCGATTCAAGTGGCACGCTGATGAGACTGTCTTGCCCAGCTTGCGTCGTGGTAGGCGAAGACGATCAGTTCTCTCCGCCCGGGGTGGCCCGTTTGATGGCTGCCGCGATCCCTGGAGCGGTACTTACCGTGGTGCCGCGGGCAGGGCATTTGAGTCCGGTGGAGGGCCCGGCTCCGGTAGCGGGCGCATTGCGTGCGCTGATGGCCCGGGTGTCCGTGAGCTGAAACAGGTACGGCACGCCCGATCCAGATTCGCGTCGTGGCCCGTAACCCCCCTATAACCCGAAAAGGGTGGGGGTCCACTGGCGTGGACCCCCACCGACCACGGCGCAGCACTGGGGCGTTGTGCGACACCGAGAACGAGACCCGCGAATGTGCGGGTTCCCCAGGTGCGAATGTTAGTCCTTCTGGGCCGCTTGCGAAAGTGGGCGATGGCGGGAAGGCTCGTGCTCGAAGATCCGGTCCCGCCGTGCTCCCACTATCTGCCAGGCGGGCGCGCGGTCCGGCCGAGATCGTTGGCTACGACTCGGCGCAGGCGAGCCAGATAGTGCTCCAAACTGGAGCGGGTGCGCTCCAGTTCGTCTACCTGGCGGTGGCATTCGACTCGGATGCGCTCGGCCTCGGCGATGGCGTTGTCCATCGTGGCGGACGAGTTCGCGTTGGCAACGGCCAGAACGTTGTCCGCTTCCTCGCGGGCGGCGGCGAAGACGTGTTCTTGGTATTGCTCGGCGTGTTGAATCATCTGATTGGCCTCTTCGCGGGCCTGCAGCAGCCGGGTCGTGGCCTGTGCGCGGCGTTCGGTAGGACCCACCAGCCGCTTTTCGGCGTCTGCCACGCACTTCGTGTGCCGTGTGCCGATTTGCCGCAGGGATTCGTCTACCTGTTGGGAGACTTGCTTTTCGACGGCTTCCTGGAATTCGCGGGCCGCACCGACGATGGCGGTGGCCTGGGTGTAGGCGGTTTCCAGGAGTTCTTTCGAAGCAGCGCGGCTTTCCGCGAGCAGCCGGGCCGCTCGGCTTCTGGAGTCCTCCAAGAGCTGGCGGGCGTAATCGTCGGCTTCGGCCCGTTGGCGACTGGCGTACTCCTGCGCCTCAGATTTTTCGGTGGCAGATTGGCTGGTGGCGGCTGAAGTGGTCGCGATCGCTTCAGCCTCGGCCCGTTCGCGAAGGCGGTTGGCGTAATCCAGGGCATCGGTGCGGCGCCGCGCGGCATCGGTGTCGGCCGATTCGCGTTGGGAACGGGCAAACTGCTCGGCCCGGGCGCGTTCGGTGCGCGATTCGTCCTGAACGATGGATCGTTCGCGGCGGCCCTGTTCGGCCGATTGGTCGCGGACCTCGCGCGCATAGCGGTTGGCCTCCAGGTACAGGGTTTCGATCTCGGTCCGCACCTCTTCGCGAAGCGCGGCAACCTCGGAATCGACGGATCGTTTGATCGCGGCGAAGTGCTCCCGGGCGGCGACGATCGCCGTCGAGGTCTCGGCTGCGGCCTGTTCTCGCACGAGGGTGGCGGCGGCCTCGGCCCTTGTCGTGATCTCGCTAACTTCCCGGGCAACCGCTTTGCGCAGTCGGTTGGTCTCGTCCCGCGCGCTCCTCGCGGTGGCCTCAACTTCGACGTCGGTGGCCGCTTGCTGGTTTTCGGCTTCGCGCCGGGCCGATTCGAGGGCCGCTCGCCCCTCGGAGATGGAACGCTGACGCGTGGCCGCGGCATCGGAGAGGGTGTCGGCGCGGATCGCTTCGGCCGTTGCGGTGGCCTCGGCGACGATGGCGGTGGCCCGGTCAAGGGCATCGGAGGCGACGGCATCGGCGGTGTTGTGGGCCTCGGTGTGCAGAGTCTCGATCTGCCGGCGGGTCAGCGACAGGAGGGTTTCGCG
>JAIRXV010000483.1 GCA_031268115.1 Bifidobacteriaceae bacterium | reverse complement strand
CGCGCCTAGCGACGCTGCGGGCAGCGGGGCGTTTGGCGTGGCGTAGTCGCTAGGAGGCCGCGGTCGCGTCTGGATGCCGAGGCCGGGGTCGGTGCCTTCGCTGGGACCTCTTGGGGACTGGTCCCATGTGGGCGCTTGCCCCTGCGCACCCTCCGGGACACCCTGGGCTGAAGATGGGACCCAATTGGGTGAAGGGACTGCGGGTGTGTCGGCCCTGCCCGGGCCAGCGACGAGCCCGGCGTAGCGACGTGGGTCCTTGCCGATGGGAGCGCTGGCCACGTCCGCCGTGCGTTCCGGATCGTTCAGTGTGTCCTCGCCTGGCGGGCGCGGGCCGCTGGCGCCAGGGCGGGCAATAACCGATGAACGCCAGCCGGCTGCCGTATCGCCGGTCCCGCCATCGGCCGCCCCGGCAGCTGCCGCGCCCGAGTCGGAAGAAGAGAAGCTCTGAGTTAGAACGGCTTGGTCCGCGTTTTGGCGGGAAACCACGGCGGCGGCCACGCCGGGACCGCCGTACCTGGCCAACCATTCCAGCAACGCCGGATAGGCGCCGGCGTGCCAGGCGACACTCGTTCGGAGTTCTGGGTGCAGATGGGCGATGGTTGCGAGGTCGGCTGGGGTGGTCGAAGGGTCAGCGACACCACGCTGGGCGCGTTCAGGATCGGCCCACGAATCCGTCATCGTCACGGCTTCCTCACCTTTGATCTGCCAAGCAAAGCATCTATGCCCAGCGAGCCCCGCACTGAAGCACCGCGAAGCACATTGGGAGCGTAGTCCCTTTCGGGCCGTGTTCGCGGCCAAAGTGGCATGGTCTGGGCTATTCGCGGCCCAAAAGACGCGTCCGCGGCGTCGTGAACCGACGCGATCACGGTACGGGCCCTTCAACTCCGTGCGTCGGATCGGCTCCCACTACGCCGCCGAGAACCGATGCGATCACGGCAGCTACGCCATCGTCCGCTAGGGGTGGGCCTTCCTCGGTGGCTGCCGCCAACACCTCGGGGTCGGCCCCACCCATCGCAACGGCGCGGGAGGCCCAACGCAGCATTGGGATGTCATTGGAGCCGTCGCCTATCGCAACCGTCCCTCCAGGGGTCACGCTAAGGCGCCGACGCAGAATCTCCAGCCCGCTCGCCTTAGTTACGTCTGGTGGAGTCATATCCATCCAGGCGGACCAGCCGATGTCGTATGTCACGCCGGGCAACGCCACCTCCTCGATGATCGCGGCCAGCTCGGGTTGCGCCAGTTCCGCGGTCCGCACCACCACACGCGTTGCGGGCGCCGCCACCAAATCCCGGTAAGGCACCACTTCCATGGGGCCGTGCAGCTCACCTGGCGGGAAGGGTGAGGTCACGTTCCAACCCCGGCCCACGTTCTCAACCGCGATAAGCGCGGTGGGCAACACTTGTCGGATCGCGTTGAGGGGCTCAGCTGGAGCGAAGGTAGTCGCATCGGTGACCTCGAAGCCACCGGGCAGATGGTCGTCTAAACGGACGATGACGGCCCCGTTGCTGCAAACGGCCCACCCCTGGCCTAGGCGCATACTCTGTGCGGCGGCCAGCATCCCCGTCACCGCGCGCCCGGTGGCCATCACCGGATGCAGCCCAGATTCGACCAACCGGTGGACGGCGCGGGCAACGCGGGGTGAAACGATGTCGTTGAAACACGTCAACGTGCCGTCGATGTCCAACGCCACCAGTTTCGCCTCCGATGGCGCGTGGGCGGGCCGAGGCGTCTGGGCGCGTCCGCTTGCTTCAAGGTGACGCGGGGTGGCGCCGGAAACCGGCGCATGGAGCGGGGGCGGTTCGCTGGGAACCGGTTCGGTCACGCGCCGGCCGCCATCGACGGCAAAATGTCGAGCCCGATCTCCGCGCGCAGCGCTTCGGGGACTGTCACGGACCCGTCGCGCCGCTGGTGGTTCTCCAGGATGGCAACGATCCAGCGGGTTGTGGCGAGCGTGCCGTTGAGGGTGGCAACCGGGCGGGTGGCCGTTCCGTCTCCGCCAGGATCGCGCTCGCGGACGGCCAACCGACGGGCTTGGAACGTGGTGCAATTCGAGGTCGAGGTCATTTCGCGATACCGGGCCTGCGTCGGGATCCACGCTTCGCAGTCGAATTTGCGGGCGGCAGACGAACCGAGATCCCCGGCCGCGACATCGATCACACGGTAGGGTAATTCAACCAAGCGGAGCATTTCTTCCTCAAAGGCAAGCAGCCGTTCGTGCTCCCGGTGGGCATCTTCTTGCCGCGCAAAGACAAACATTTCCACCTTGTGGAATTGATGGACACGAAATATTCCCCGGGTGTCCTTACCGTAAGATCCGGCTTCACGGCGATAGCACGCCGACCATCCCGCCAGCCGTTGCGGACCCTCCGCCAGGTCGAGAATCTCGCCGCTGTGGTAGCCGGCCAAGGCAACCTCAGATGTACCGGTCAAGTAGAGATCGTCCGCAGGGAGGTAGTAAACCTCGTCCGCGTGGGCGCCGAGGAAACCCGTACCGGACATGATGGACGGTTTGACCAGCGTAGGCGTGATCATTGGCGTGAACCCGGCAGCGACGGCCCGGCGCATCGCGAGGTTGAGCAGCGCCAACTCTAGCCGCGCGCCAACGCCTGTCAAATAGTAAAAGCGGGAGCCCGACACTTTGGCTCCCCGTTCCGTGTCGAATGCGGCGATGCCTTGGCCGATCGCGTCATGGGGTTGGGGCAGGAATCCTTCGGCGGCGAAATCCCGAGGTGTCCCCTCAGTTCGCAACACCACAAAGTCCTCCTCTCCACCAGACGGGGCACCCGGTTCAACCAAGTTGGGCAAACGCAAGGAGAGGAGATTCGCGTGCGAGGCTGCGGCATCGGCGGCGGATTGCAGGGACTTGACTTCCTCTGCCAGCGACCTGGCCCGCGCCACCAAAGCTGCCTTGGCTTCGCCTTTGGCTTTGGCGACCTCCTTGCCAAACTCCCGCTGTGCGGCGCGTTTGGTCTCGAACGAACCAAGCGCCGCACGGTGCCGACGGTCGGCTTCGAGAATCTGGTCCACCAGTGCTGGGTCTTCCCCCCTTGCGCGCTGGGATTCCTTGGCGGCCGCGGGATCCTCGCGCAGGGTCTTCAGATCAATCACAACGGCGAGGATACCCGGGGGGTACGACATCGAGCGTCGGCCAAGGCCGCCCACGCGGCCGCCAAGTCGTCTCGATGCTCCGCGAACCTCGCCAACTCAGGCACGGGGGCCCTCCCTCCCCACCTGGATATTGCGCTCCGGGGGAGCCGGTGTTCCGCTGGGATTGAGCCACCGCGCTGGTTTGGGGTGAGCCACCGGGACGCTTGTGGGTGAGCCACCGCGACGGTGGGGTGAGCCGCCCC
>JAIRXV010000478.1 GCA_031268115.1 Bifidobacteriaceae bacterium | reverse complement strand
GTGGTGGATCGTCGGGGACTGTTCGCCACGGGCTGACATCTTTCTCGCGTGATTGCCCCGCCCGCAGGTAGCTGCCGTCCAGGCTGGGGAGACTTGGAGTGACGACCCAACATGCTAGTGGACTCAACGGCGGGGCGGCGCTCCCGGTATCCTCCCTCGCGGACGGCCCCGAGACGGGGTGTTCCCAGGGCTGTTGACATCGATTACAGAGAGGTAGTAGCTTCCTAGACATCGATTTCTCACTGCGGTGACTCGACTGCCTACCACCCGATTCACCGCCCGCTCAGCGCGTGCTGACGCGCAGCGGTCCCCACAACGAGCAATGATGCTGGAGCTGATGCACATGAACCGAACAACTCGAAGAACCTTCACCTTCCTGGCCACGGCAGGCCTTGCCGTCGGTGGCGTGACCGCACTCGTGACACCGCCGGCCCAAGGTGCGCCGCCCATCCCCCCGTCACCCGCCATCGTCATCGCCAAGATGACTTCCGCCCGGGCCGTGACCCCCACCAACAACAACACCTTCGGTAACATCACCGGGACCGATCTTGGCATTCTGTGGGACCTGGGCAACGGAGAAGTTGGCGCGGCGTTCGGCGATACCTACTCGCGGCAGACCACCAGTGGTAACTGGCGCTGCTCATCCCTTCTGTTCAGCACGGATACCGTTCTGGACGATGGCCTGGCTTGGTCGAGCGTCCTGAAGGCGAGCGGCAACTATTCGAGCGAGATCGTGCCCTGCAACAAGGACGCCAGCGGAGGCGGGGCAATCAAGCCCGGCGAGCACTCTGCCATCCCGACCTCGGCCATAGCGGTACAAGACCCATCGGATCCCACTAAGTGGCGCAGCTTCGTCGCGTATATGTCCAACACTGGCTTCGGCGACCCGGGCGTTTGGGGAATCCAATACAACGAGGTCTACTACTCAGACGATTTCGGCCGCACGTGGAACCAGAGCCCCCTGAAGTGGCTCAACACCAGCGCAACGAGTCCCGATGGCTATCACCCGTTCCAGATGGTGGGCTTCGGGCAAAGGCCGGGCGACCAGTGGGTGTACATGATGGGCACAGGCCCCGGCCGCCTCGGCCCGGCCGCTTTGTCTCGTGTCAAGGCCGCCGACCTCTACGCGATGGACCAGTCGAAGTTCGAATACTGGATCGATGGCGCATGGATCGATTCGGCCCAAGACCCGCAAGCGGACAGCCATGCCACTCCCGTGATCGAAGGTCAGGTGTCCGAACTCGGCCTAGCTTGGAACGAGTACACCAACTCTTGGGTGACCATGTACCTGAAGGACAACCGCGACATCGTGCTGCGGACCGCTCCGAGGCCAGAAGGCCCGTGGACCGAGGCAACCATTGTCATGAACGCCGACGATTACCCGCAGCTGTACGGCGGTTTCATGCACCCGTGGTCACTCGGGAACACCCCGGACATCTATTTCTCGATGTCGGATTGGCGTGCCTACAACGTCTACCTAGTTCGGGTCAGCCTCAACCGGAACGGGACCGTGGCGAACCCGAACTTGCTGGTGGATCCAAACTTTGAGCGTCAAGGAAGCAGTATCGGGGCCCCTTGGCAGACCACGGCGGCCGCAACAGGCATAGACAGGGCAACTGACTCCGCCAACTCCGGAATCAGGGCTTTCAGCGGCGGCACGTCCCCGTGGATCCGCCTGGACGGGAGCGGAGCCGTAGACCCGGGCACGGTTGTCTCGCTCTGGCAGAAAGTTGCCGTCAAACCCCACACGGCCTACAGGCTGGCAGCGTGGGCTCAAATGGACACGGACAGCGCTAGCGGCACGATCGAGGACGCCGCCATCGGCGTTCGCGTGCCCGAAGGTGGCGCCGTCATCGCCCAGAGCACATTCAACAGGCAGGCCTCGTACCTCAGGCAATACGTGGAATTCGAGACCGGCGAAAACACGAGCGTCGAGGTCTTCGTGAATGGGGTCACCCAAACACTCAACCCGTGGCTCAACGTCGATGCTTTCTCACTGGTCGAACTCGGTTTGCCGATTGGACTGGGAGCTGGCGACAGCACCGACAAATCGGAGCTGGCGAAGACGGTCGCGAGCGCAAGCGCGCTCGAAGAGACGGATTTCACGGCGACAAGTTGGCTGACGCTGGGCCCGGCGCTGGCCGATGCCGAATCGGTCAACGAGGACGATTTCGCGAGTCAGGAAGAGATCGATGCCTCCGCTACGGCGCTAACCGAAGCAGTCGCTGGCCTTCTTCCCCGAGGCAACCCAGCCGGGCTCGCAGAGGCTATCGCGCTGGCGGACGATCTACTCGGTGTCGCGGACCTCTACACGGCTCCGACCGTTGCGGCATTGCGCAACGCACTCGGTGACGCTCGTGCGGTCTACGACGCCCGAGACGATTTGGTTCAAGCGCCACTGACCGCGGCGGCGCAGTCGGTGCATGGGGCAATCGCCGCGCTTCGGCCCGAACCGGATACGGTGGGACCCCTCGCCGTTCTTGGGGACCTGATCGCGCAAGTGGGCGGGCTTGAATCCACCGTCTACACGCCTGCTAGCTGGAACGATCTCAACCGCGCCCTCGTCGCGGCCATGACCGTTGCGGCCGATTCGACCGCAAACGCGGCCGCCATTCACGCAGCCGTGACCGCGCTGGCAAACGCCGTGGTCGCCCTTGAGTATGTCGCACCCGCGGGGAGTGCCAGCGGGTCGGCCGCAGTGGCGGCGTTGCGTGCCTCCGTCTCGGCCGTGGCCACCCTCACGGCCGCCGACTACGATCCCGCCAGCTGGACGCGTCTGACCCAGGCGCTGGCTCAAGCCAACGCGGTATTGGCCGCCGCCTCTCCGTCCAACGACGATGTCGAAGCGGCTAGAGCAGCGCTGGGCGCAGCGATTGATCTGCTGCGTCCCAATAGCGCCGCCGAGGTAGCTCCTCTGCCTAAGGACAACGACACGGGTCAGATCGTCCGGGTCAAGGCTTCGCAGGGCTCGGTCACGCTAGTCAAAGGCAAGTCCGTCGCCCTTTCGGCCTGGGCGTACAGCGATACGGGTGCGAAAACGGCTGTGAGTTGGGCGAGCGCCAACAAGAACGTAGCCACCGTCAGCAAGGCGGGGAAAATCAACGCGAAGAAAGCCGGCAAGACCACAGTGACCGCGACCGTTGGCGGGAAGAAGGCCGTTGTCAAAGTCACCGTTGTCGCGAAGAAACCATCGGCAAAGGTGACCAGGATCAGTGTTTCGGGAATTCCGGCCACTATGGTAGTGGGCCAGGCCGCGTGGATCGCCCCGAAGTACGTCTCGGCCAAGACGGCCGGCGTCAAGGTGACCTACAAATCGTCGAATTCGGCTGTTCTCACAGTCGATAAGGCCGGGGCGTTGATTGCCAAGGCGCCAGGCGATGCGACCATCACCGTCAAGGCGG
>JAIRXV010000449.1 GCA_031268115.1 Bifidobacteriaceae bacterium | reverse complement strand
GGCGTCCCAACGGCAGCGGATCTCCACCACGCCCGCAGGCATGGACCCCACCGCCCGGTCAAGCAAGTCCACCGCCGACGCGAGGGCGCGAGGCGGGAACCATCCGCACCATCCGGCGGTTGCAGTCCGCCAAGGCCGCCTCGATCCCGGCGACACGTTTCGGCTCGAACCGGCGGGCGATACCCGCCCAAGTGGTCGACGCTGGGGTCGGGGCCGGCTCCAGCCAACGTTAGACGCAACGCTGTGACCCGCGGCGATCCCAAGGCCAGCGACGAGACCGTGAGGCGCCAGCCGGAGTGGTGGTTCTAAGAACGGCAGCCAAAAACATCCCCCCAGTCCTATCGAGATCTTGAAAGCCGGTGGCGTCGAGGTAGTGTCGCCACCGGCGTCGACCGTTCTCACGCGGGGAAGCAGGGCTCCATAGGTATCACAAGCCGAGTTCCGCGTGGCTGCCCGTGCGGGTGAGGACCAGCACCAGCACGTCCGCCTCGCGTGCGTACAGCAACAGCCAATCCGGCTCCACATGGCAATCACGGAAACCAGCCCACGAGCCCTTGAGTGGATGGTCTTCGCGGCGGGGATCCAGGGGCTCTCCCGCGGCGAGCGAACTCACCAGCGCGTCCAGCTTGCCCAGGTCTTTACCCTGGCGAGCCAACCGCTTCAGGTCTTTGACAAAGCGGCCGGTTCGGCGGATGACGTACAACCGTCAGCGCTCCACACCCGAATCGGCCAGGATTTCCGCGAAGCTGCCGAAGCTCCTGGCCGTCGGGTCACGCAGGAGGCGGCGGGCCTCCTCAATCGCCTCGAAAGTCTCGCCTCTTGGCCCCCCGATCTCGAACGGGAGCCCACCTACCCGGCGGACCTTGGTCAAGAACATCCTGATGGCCGTAGGCAGGTCGAGCCCGTTCTGCGCCAGGATGTCGATCACATCCCGGCGCAGCTCCGGGTCGACACGAGCCTGGACCAAAGCAGTGTTGCCCATGAGAAACCTCCTTCTCGCAGCTCCAGCGATGCGTTTCGCATCTACCCGTCCACTCTACGACACGCGACCGGCCATCGTCTACCGGCGGTGACCGCTGTAAAGTCCTCCACGAGGGTCCCTCCTCGTCAATGTGGTAGCAGGCCTGCGGCCGATCCGCCAACAACTCACGACCTCCACGGAGGGGCCCCCAACACGGCAAGACCCGCGAAACCCAACCCCTCTATCGTCTGCCGGAGAAAGCCGGAAGGGCGTTAAGGAAAACGCGCTCCGCCCCCATTTGAGCAAGTATTGGACGATCCCACCAAACCCCAACACCGAGTTCGCGGCCGCGATGGAGGACGTGATGGGGGCCTACGCGCGTCCCTACGACCCGGCCAGGCCGGTCGTGTGCATGGACGAGCAGCCGTACCAGCTATTGGGCGAGGCGCGCGACCCGGCGCAGGATTGCCGGTTGGCGCAGAGGCTCGAGATCCACCACACCCCGAAGCGCGGCTCGTGGCTGAACATCGCCGAGATCGAGTTGTCCGCGATGACTAGTGGCTATGCCCGTTGGTTTGTTGGCGGTTCAGGTCCAGGCGGAGAGGTCGGCGAGGTAGAGCCCGCAGGCGGTATCGAGGGCGTCTTCGACGCTCCCCGATGGGTCTCCTGCTGGCGGCCAGGAGTTTTGGTAGTCGTTGTGGGAGGCCCGCCAGGTAGCGAATCCCCAGTTGTTGGCGCACCCGGTGTAGCGGGGTCTGGACAGTTTGACTGGGTTGTCGTCGTCGCCGAGGTCGGCGTCGGTGTACGTGAAGCCGCCCCTGAAACCTAAGTCCCGCAGTTACTTGGCATATACGTGCGGTGTCGGTGGTCGGTCTCCGGCGGCGTAGGATTTTAGGTCTGCCTCGGTCAGGGAGAGCGCTTCGAGGATCTGCCGCTGCGTTTTCGTGGCCGGGTTGATCAGTCGGCGCCCGGAGGGAGCGTCGATGACTTTGATTTTGTCCATCTCGGTCAGCACGCCCCGCGTGGAGATCGACTGCTTGGACTTCTTCAGGGCCGGGCCGACTCTCGCCTGGATCCGCGAGCAGGCGATCAGAGCGATGAAAGCGCAGAACAACTTCCCGCCTGTGGTTTCGTCGCGGTGGGTGCGGAGCCGTTTCATGTCGACGCAGTTTTTCAAGTCGTCGAAGGCTTTCTCGATCACGTCGGGGCGGCGATAGACCTCCAGCACTTCGGCGGTGGTCGGGCCGGTGTCGGTCAGCAGGCAGAAGAACCCCGTGTCGCGGGCCGCGGCGGCGATCTTGACCGCGTCGGGTTCGAATGTGAACGAGCCGTCTTCGGCCAGGTTGACCTTTAAGTGGGCGCTGTGTCGTTTGGCTTGTTGTTCGGTGAGCTGGTCGAGCAGGCCGAGTTGTTCGGCCTCGCGGTCGATCTTCCGCGCGAGTTCGTCGCGGCGCTCCTCGCATAGCGCCGGGCTGAAGTAGACGTGCAGCGTGCCCGGCGCATCCAAGAACCGGCCCTTGACTGCCTGTCCGTAGACGCCTCCCGCCAGCCGGTTGCCCATTTCGGTGATCCCGGCCCTGACCCGTTCCACCGCTGTGCGGGCGGTCTTCAGGCGCGAGACCACTGCGAGGATGTAATGGGGGCGCGGGCGGCTGTCGCGCAGGCAGGCGACGTTCGCTGTCGACGCGAACCCCCTGTCCAGCACGAACGTCACATCCTTGACGCCAAGGTCTTCGTTGAACGCCGTCATCGAGGGCAGGTGGGACTTGTGCGCGATCGACCCGGGGTAAGTCACATAGAAGACGGGCAGGGCGGTGGCCTGGTCCAGGTAGCAGCCGAGGTAGGCGGGTCCTTTGTGGAGGGCCGCCCAAGCGCGGAAAAACGTCATCTTCTCGGCGTGGGTGACCGACGCGAACAGCCGCGAGGCGCACTGCCCGGTCAGCGTCGGGGTTCCCTTCAAGGTGGACGTCTCGCACCAGTCCGCGATCCCCTCTATGACGTTGCCGCGCCGGGCCATGTAGCAGGCTACGTCCAAGACCGCCCCGGCCCTTTCGGCGCCGAGCGCGTCTTCGAGGATCCCCGCGACACCCAAACCCGCCAACATCCCGGTGACCAAGAAAGCGGAACCCACCGATCGGATCGCGTCTGGTTCCGGCAGCGTCTCCTATATGGACAGACGACGCGGGATTTAGGCTGAAACGGGTAAGGACCTGTTCGATCTGGGGCCAATGGTTGCGGGCTCTGGTCGCCAAGCGCCATGTGACGGAGTCTTTGGTGGACACGGGGATCGAGGCCATGGCTCTAATAATCTCAGGGCCAGCGGGGTGTCTGGCGCTTTTCGGGGTACGGGTCGGGAGGGATAGGGGTTATGGCGACTTTCCCCGCCCCCACCCGCCTGACCGGCGTCGAACGCGTCGAGCTGGGATCGTTTCTGTTTCCCTCGGCCCAGAACCGGCAACGCGAACGCGCCCGGATCGTGTTGACTGTGGCCCGGGGCGAGGCGAACCAGAAAATCGCCGACGATTTGGGGATCGGCCGCGAGGCGGTCCGTAAATGGCGGGGCCGATACGTCGCCAAACGCGTGGCCGGTTTGAAGGACCTCCCAAGGAGTGGGCAGCCCCCCAAAACGCACTCCGCTCCAGCGGGTCGAGGTCACAGTGATCGCGTGTTCCAGCCCGTCCGGAGACAAGGGCCTGGCGTTGGCCCGCTGGTCCGTCCAAGAGGTCGCCGACCAGGCCGTCCGCGAAGGCGCGGTCGAGTCGGTAGCCAGGATGAGCGTCGCGCGCTGGCCGGCCCGCGACCTGACCAAACCGTGGCGGACCAGATCATGGATCAGTCCCCGGGACCCGCATTTCGCCTCGACGCGTTGGGTGCGCGGAGCATCGGTTTCCAAGACTGGTACAACCAGACCGCCCAGCCACTCGACTGGAAATGGACCCGCGCCGAGTTGAACTCCTACCTCAAACGCCTCGACACGTGCGGGGCGGCGTGAATACCCACCGCCCGCCCCCCGCCCCCAGGCGCCGCCCGCCGAACCAGCAACCGAAAGCGCTCCAACGCACCGCCAAGAACAACACCCCAAACCCAAGCACACACTCTGGCCCACAACCCGGAACCTCGCAGGAGCGTAACATCCGCAAAGGGCAGATCGCCTGGCGTGGGCGCACCGCTGTGCCGAACTCACCCCAAGGCCAAAGCGACACCGAGGATCAGCCCATACCCCAACTCGATCTGGCCCGTCGAGCGCAACACCGCAACCAAGTCCTCGCCCTTGGCGCCCCGGCCCACGGGGCCGATCAAGCGGATGGCCGGCGGCAGCAGGATCAGGGCTGCGAGCGCGCGCGGATTCCAGATGGCTATCGCGCCGGCGCAGGCGAAGGCCGCCAACAGTTCGGCCTGATAGACGGTGCGGGCGCGGCGGTCGCCCAAGATGACAGCGGCCGTGCGTTTGCCCGCCTTGGAATCGGCGGCGAGGTCGCGCAGGTTGTTGGCCATGAGGATGGCACACGCCAACAGTCCGATGCCGCACGCACCGAGCACGGCGGGCGCGGTCGCGGCGGAAAGCTGGGTGTATTGGGTGCCGAGCACCGCGACCAGCCCGAAGAACACGAAAACGCCGACCTCCCCCCAGCCCATGTAGCCATAGGGGCGCGGCCCACCGGTGTAGCACCAGCCCGCGAGGACGGCCGCCGCCCCGACCGCCATCAGCCACGGGTGTCCGCTCAGCCACGACAGGGCCGCACCGGCGATGCAAGCGACTGCGAACGCCGCGAACGCCGCGCCCCGCACGGCAGCGGGCGTTGCGGCGCCGGACGCGACCAGCCGCGCCGGGCCTTGGCGGGCGGAGTCGGAGCCTCGGATGCCATCGGAGTAGTCGTTCGCGAAGTTGACGCCGATCTGCAGGGCAAGGGCAACGACCAGCGCTAACGCGGCTCGCCCCCAATGCACCGGCGCGACCGTCCAGGCGGCCCCCAACCCCACCGGGATGGGGGCGATTGCCGCTGGGAGTGTCCGCAGACGCAGGCCCTCGACCCAAGCGGCGAAAGTGCTCGACATGAGCTGGCAGCCTACCGGTCTCGGCCCAGGAAGTCGGCCCCGCGGCCGGCCTTTGCCTAGGCGAACAGGGTGGCGGCGATTCGGGTGGCCGCGCCGCGGTCCACTTTGCCCGAGGCCAGGCGTGGAAGCTCGGTGACCGAACCGACTCGCAGGGGCGCGGCCGCTCGCCCGAGGCAGGCGGCGACGGTAGCGCGCAAATCCGTGGACGATGGCGGCCCGCCATCCGGCACGATCAACGCCACCGCCGCCGTGCCCCACTCGACGCTGGGCAAACCGACCACAACCGCATCGAGCACGGCGGGGTGAGAACGAAGCGCCTGTTCGACTAGTGTTGGCGCGATCTTGACTGCGCCACTGACGATGACATCGTCGGTGCGTCCCACCAAGGCCAGCCGGCCGCTCGGGGCTAGCCACCCGAGGTCGCTGGTGCGAAACCACCGCCGGCCATCCTCGACGACGAAACCGCCGATGGGGGATCGGTCCGAGGGGTCGGTGTAGCCGAGCGCGAGGGTCGGTCCGGTTAGGTCGATCCGCCCAGGGTCCCACCGCCCTCCGGTGCCGGACGGCGGGACGCCGGTTGGGTTTGCTATCGCCGTTGCCCGCGCGAGTCGCGCGCCAGCGCCGTCGCCGCGAAGGGCGCCATCGCCCAGCGGGTCGAGTGGCGCAAGGCGAAAGGCCGTGCCGTCGAGGGGAAGGCCGTCATAGATCACGCCGCCGCAGGTCTCGGCGCAGCCGTAGGTTTGCACAACGCGGAAGCCGAGTTCCCGGCATTGGGCGAGGAGTGCGGGGCTGGCGGGCGCACCGCCCACGAGGATCGCATCGAAGCCGGTCAGACAGTCCCGCAGGCAACCTGAAGCGTCGCCCTGGGCGGCGACGGCCCTTACCAAGCGGACCAGTTGGGTCGGCACCAAAGAAACGAAACGCGGACGGGGAAGGCCCGCCTCCAGCACCGTCGCGAGGAAACGTTCCGGGGAAAAGGAGCCGGCCGGCATCGTCGCTGGGGGGTAGCCGGCCAGAAGCGAGCGGATCGCCGCGTTGAGGCCGGCGATGTGTCCGGTGGGCAACGCCAGGAGCCAACGCCCGGTGCCGCCGAGGCGCGCGGCCGAGGCGCGCGCGGCCGCGGTCACAGCGGCCAGAGGCAACGCGACCGTCTTGGGGTGGCCCGTGGATCCCGAGGTTGCCACGGTCACTGCGGTGCCTTCGGGGAGTTCGGTTGAGGGACCGAGCGAAGGGTGGCGCAGCGGCGGTCCGCCCGTCAGGGCGGCTTTGAGCGCGTCCCACGCATCCGAACCCAGCGTCCGCGCACCAGGGCGGGAGGCCCGGAGCGGGTGGGGGCCGGCATCGGACGCGGGAGACGTGTTCGCGGACAGCGATGGCGCGGTCCCCTGCCTGTTCACACCGCGACCTTAGCGGCTCATCCCGCCGAGGCTGGCGCGTCACGGGCGGTGACCTGGCAATTGCCGCATAGAGTGAACGCACTCGCGCACGGACGGGCGAGGGGCGCTGAAGGACACAACCAGGAACAGGCGGAGCTATGACCATCAACTTGGGGAGACTAGGCCGCGGCCTAGGGCCGCTCACGGTGGCCCTCGGATTGGCGTTGACCGGGTGCGGGGGCACGGCCGAGCCCGAAGCGGAGCCCACACCGACCCTCACCGAGACGGTCACGCCGACCCCGACAGTCGTCAAGACGCCGCCCCCTTCGCCAGAGGTTGGGGTTTGGCCGTTGACTGGGGCCGCCGGCGAGGTGGAGGTCCGCCCGGCGCTCGCAGTCAAGATCGAGAACTCCCCCGAAGCGCGACCCCAAGCGGGCCTGGAAGAGGCGGACCTGGTGTGGGAAGAGATCGTGGAGGGAGGGATCTCCCGATACATCGCCGTCTGGAATTCTTCGATTCCCGAAGAAATCGGCCCGATCCGTTCGATTCGCCCGATGGATGGGAACATTGTGGGTCCGCTGCATGGGTTGATGGTGTGTTCCGGCGGTAAGAGCCACTTCCTGGCCACGGCCAGGGACGCGGAACTGCAGCTGGTGACCATGGACGGAGGCGATCCCGGCTTCTACCGGGTAAAGACTCGGCCCGCCCCGCATAACGTCTACGCCGATCCGGCCGACTTTCTGACTCAGGCCGATGGCGAACATTCGGCCCAACCTGAATCCCAGTTTGAGTTCGCCGCCACGGCCGGCGCCGCCACGGCCGCCACCTCCGGGAAGGACGCTCCGGTGGTTGCGCTCGCCATGTCCGCTGCCGCCCACCCAACTTGGACCTGGGATGAACCCGCGGGAACGTGGCTGCGTTCCGAAGGCGATGTCGCGGCCGAATCCGTTGCCGGGGTGAGGCTGTCCGCCGCGAACGTGGTGGCGATGACTGTCGATATTCGTACAGCGCAGGGCCGCGATCCGGCGGGCAACTCGATCCCCGAGTCCATCGTGATCGGTGAGGGCGACGGGTTCGTCGCATCCGCCGGGAAAATCGTAGATATTCGATGGTCCAAGGAGTCCGCCACTGCCATCCCTGTTATCACCGACGATGCCGGCGGGCCAGTGACGCTCGCTCCGGGAACCACGTGGGTCGAGTTGGTTCCCAGTTCGGGCTCGTGGACCGTCGAGTGAGCCGCGCCCGGCGGTTCGCACCGATTGGCTGAGCCGGTCCAATCGCTTAAGCTCTGCCCATGCCGTCTTCGCCCCGCGCCGCGCCGTTCCGTGTGGAACTGCGCGGCGTGGTGGACCTACTGTCACGGCACATCTATTCGGGCCCGCGGGTCTACCTGCGCGAACTGCTCCAAAACGCCACCGACGCCATCACCGCGCGCCGCGAGCTAGCGCCCGACGATCCGGGCGCGAACACGTGGGGAATCCGCATCGCCGCGATGACGTCCGCTACCGGCGAATTCTGTTTGACCGATGACGGGATCGGCCTCACCCGCGAAGAAGCCACCGAACTGCTTTCCACTGTCGGCGCCACGTCGAAGCGCGACATTTTGGACTTTCCCCGATCGGACTACTTGGGGCAATTCGGCATTGGGCTGCTCAGCTGCTTCATGGTGGCGGACTGTGTTCGGGTGGTTAGCCGTTCGGCTAAAGGCGGTGCGCCCATCGAGTGGCAGGGCAACGCCAACGGCACCTTCACGGTTGTCGAAGTGTCCGATGACGTACCCATCGGAACCTCGGTTCGCCTCCAGCCCCGCTTCGACGGGACAGATTTGCTCGGCCCGGCCGCCGTGGCAGACCTTGCCAAGCAGTTCGGCCAATACCTCCCGGTTCCTTTGCGCGTGGTTCGCGGTGCGGTAGGCGAGGCGATCAACCGGCGGGCGGTCTTCGCGGACCGGACCGCGTCATCGTCGCAAATCGCTGAGTTCGGGCGCGAATTCCTCGGGGCCGAACCGCTGGACGCCATCCCACTGGCCTGCCCCGCGACCGGCACGCGGGGGCTCGGTTTCGTGCTGCCGTTCTCGCCGCCCCCGAGCGCGCATCAAGCCTCCGCCGTTTACCTCGGCCGGATGCTTGTGGGCCACCGGTTGGACGGCATCTTGCCCGAATGGGCGTTCTTTGTGCGGGCCTGCATCGATTCGACCGGCTTGACTCCCACGGCCAGCCGCGAGGCGATTGTGGAGGACGTGGCGTTGGAGGTGACCCGCCAAGCGTTTGGGCAAGCAATCCGGAACTGGTTGGCGGCGGTCGCCCAATACAACCCTCACCGGTTGGAACGGCTCCTGGCCGTCCACGAAAGTGCCATCAAACAGATGGTCCTGCACGATGCCGAACTCGCCGCCATCATGGCCGGGCACCTCACGTTGGAGACCTCTCAGGGGCGTCGGCGGATCGCCCAACTTGTCGAAGAGCATCCCGTTTTGCGCTACACCGAAACCGTGGACGAATACCGCCAAGTGGTCGCGGTTGCGTCCAGCGGACCGCCCATAGTCAACGGCGGATACCTGTGGGATGCCGAGCTGACTCGATCCCTGAGCGACCTGTACGGAACCGCCGTCGAGCAGATCGACCCCCTCGCCGAACTCGACATGCTCGACCCGCCGCCCCTCGCGGACCGAGCCGTGGCCATCGACCTGGAGCGTCGGGCCACGGCAGCGCTTGCCGGGCGCGACTGCCAAGTGGTGGTTCGTGCCATGGGCGATGGCCAGCTTCCAACTGTCTTCGTGGCGGACCAAACGCTGTTCCACCGGCTGGATCGGGCCCGCTCCGAGGAAGAGGCGGGACCGCTGTGGCGAGGGGTGCTGGACCGGGCGGGGGCCGCCATCGTCCGCAAATCGGGGCGGCAGGAAGGCCAAGCGCTGTCACGACTGTGCCTGAACTGGCTCAACCCGTTGGTTGTCATGCTCGCCCGTTTGAGCGACGAAACGGTCTTTTCCCGTTGTGTTCAACTGCTGTACGTCCAAGCGCAGCTCGCCAGCCACCGTCCCATCGCCCCATCCGACCGTGCTTTGCTCGATTCCGCGCTCGGCGATCTGGTGGCGCTCAGCGTGGACATAGACCATGGCGTCCCGCCCGAAACCGAATGAAAGGCAGGCGTAATGTCCTCGACCTATGGCGACGAAATTCGGTCTCTATTTGCGCAAATCGACTCTTCGCCATGGGGACCGCAAGAACAGTCCCTAGTGAACCGGGCTGTCCATCTGGCGACGGAATCCGGGGACGAACAGTTGGAATACCAGGCCCGGATGCGTTTGACCGCATCGGCCTGTTGGGGCGGCGACACCGACGCGATGCTGTCGAGCTTCGCCTGGTGTTTGGCCCAACACGACCGCGACCCCGCCAGGTTCGCGGCCGACGCCGTTCCAGGTGGCGACCTGATGTGGCAGTACAAGTGGATGGTAGGAGCGCTGGGGCGTTCTCCGGCCTTCTCCCTCGCTCAGGCCACCGCGATGCTCGACGATATGGAGGCGCATTACCGCCGGGCGGGACTGGGGTTGAGCGGAGTGGCAATGGCCCGGTTCGCGCACGCCTGGACCACCGGCGATTTGGAGCGGGCCAAAGCCCTACGGGTGCGCCTTGAGGCCATGCCACGCGATTCGCATTCCCATTGCGATGCGTGTACTCGCAGCGACTTGGCCGGTTTCGCTGCCGACCTGGGGGACGAGGACCGCGCGCTCAGGCTGCTAGACGAGGTCATGGCGAACAAGTATTCGTGCGCGAGCGAACCGGAATACCTGCTGTCGCGCACACTCGTCGCGCTGCTGCGGGCCGGCCGAACCCAGGACGCCCGCGCCGGGCACCTGCGCAGCTACCAGCTGGCCCACCAAAACCCAGACAACATCGAGATCGTGGCGGATAACTTGGTCTTTTGCGCGATCACCGGCAACGAGGGTCGTGGGTTGCACCTCGTTGAAAGGCATCTGCCTTGGTTGGCTCACGACGCCCTGAACGACTGGGGACGGCTCCGGATGCTGACCGCGGTTGAAGTGGTACTCGACGCGGTGGCGCGTGCCGGTTACCCCGATCAAGTGGTGCGAGGGGCAGACGATTCGATGCTCGCCGATGCGCTGGGCGCCGGGCCCCGGGACGGCGCGGCCAGTGGACGCCACGCGCACGGCGAACCCGGCCGCGGGGCCGGCCGCGGCGGCCCAACCGGTGGGTGGACGGTGGTAGAGGTAGCGGCCAAAGCCCGTGAGGCCGCCGACGCTCTGGCGGCCGCCTTCGACGCCCGCAACGGGAACTCCTTCGTCAGCGCAACCGCGGCCAAGACGCGAGGGCTGGTGGACGAGCCGTACGCCGTGCCGATCCAAGGCCACACCCTGGGCATACCGACCCCACGGCCGGCGGCCCAACCCCGCGGCCCGGCCGAGTTGCTCGAACGCGCGCTTTCGTGCGGGACCTTCGGCACAGCGTCCGAACAGGTGCTTTACGGCCGCAGGGCGGCGGCCGCAACCACGGATCCGGGTTTGTGTGTCGAGGCGCTGGGGGCCGTCATCGGCGGCCTCGCGAAGCAAGGGGCAGGCGAGGAAGCCCAAGGTGTGCTTGAGGAACGGCTCAC
>JAIRXV010000419.1 GCA_031268115.1 Bifidobacteriaceae bacterium | reverse complement strand
CGAAGAACGCTGCAGCGAGGATCCTGACCAGCACGGAGTTGCCCTGGTCGCTGAGACTGACTGCAAGCTCGACGGCAAGCAACCCAAACAGGGTGGTGAATTTGATGACCGGGTTGAGCGCCACTGATGATGTGTCCTTGAAGGGATCGCCCACGGTATCGCCCACAATGGTTGCGTCGTGCAGCGCGGTGCCCTTCTCGTGGAGATCGACTTCCACCAATTTCTTGGCGTTGTCCCAGGCCCCTCCCGCGTTGGCCATGAAGATAGCCTGGTACAGCCCGAAGATGGCGATGGATATTAGGTAGCCGATGAATAGGTAGGGCTCAACGAAGGCAAACGCCAGAGTGGAGAAGAAGATCGCCAGGAAGATCTGCAACATGCCCTGTTGGGCGTACTGCGTGCAGATTTCTACAACTTGGCGGGACTCCTTGTCCGAGGCCTTGGCGTTGCTGTCAAGTTTGATGTGTGCCTTGATGAACTCGACCGCTCGGTAGGCTCCGGTTGTGACGGCCTGGGTGGAGGCGCCCGTGAACCAGTAGATGATCGCCCCGCCCAGGATCAGACCGAGCAGGAAGGGCGGATGTACGAGAGACAGGTTTTGGACCAAGGTGGGTTCGAGCCCGTTGGTGAGCGACATGATGATGGAGAAAATCATCGTGGTTGCCCCGACCACGGCGGTGCCGATCAGGACTGGCTTAGCGGTGGCCTTGAACGTGTTGCCCGCGCCATCGTTCTCTTCCAGCATGGACTTGGCGTTCTCCCACTCCGGCCTGTAGCCCTCACCCTGCTCAATCTCTTCGGTGATGCCAGCGATGTCTTCGATCTGACTCAGTTCGTACACGCTCTGAGCGTTATCGGTTACGGGTCCGTAAGAATCGACCGCGATGGTGACGGGGCCCATGCCCAGGAATCCGAACGCAACTAGGCCGAAGGCGAAGACCGCCGGTGCGGTCATTTCCCCGCCGGGAATCTGCGTGGAGATCAAGTAGGCGCCGCCCATCAGGCCGACGATGGCGATTCCCAGCCAGTAGGCCGAGAAGTTGCCTGCCACAAGTCCAGACAGAATGTTGAGCGATGCCCCACCCTCCCGGGTGGAGGTGACGACTTCCTCGGTGTGCTTCGCGTTGGTGGATGTGAACACCTTGACCAACTCGGGGATCAGTGCCCCAGCCAGTGTGCCGCAGGAGATGATGGTTGACAGCTTCCACCACATTCCGCCGTCCATGGTGCCCAAGACGGCCCACGTGGTGATGTAGGTCAGAGCTATGGAGACGATAGACGTGATCCACACCAGCGAAGTCAGTGGCTTTTCGAAATCGAAGTTCTTTCTTACGCCGAACACCCGCTTGGCGATGGCCTCGTTGGCCACGTACGACACCACCGAAGCGATGAGCATGACGGCCCTGACGATGAAGATCCACACCAGCAGAGTGGCTTGAGTCTGAGGATCGCCTACGCCCAACAGGATAAACGTCACTAGCGCCACGCCGGTGACCCCGTAGGTCTCGAAGCCATCCGCGCTCGGGCCAACCGAATCGCCCGCGTTGTCGCCGGTGCAGTCGGCGATGGTGCCGGGGTTGCGCGGATCGTCCTCTTTGATCTTGAAGACGATCTTCATCAAGTCGGAACCGATATCTGCGATCTTGGTGAAGATGCCGCCCGCTATGCGCAGAGCGGAGGCGCCCAGGGACTCGCCTATGGCAAAGCCAATGAAACACGATCCAGCGATTTCGCCCGGTAGGAACAGCAGGATGATCAGCATGAGCAGCAATTCGAGGCTGATGAGCACCATGCCGATCGACATGCCCGAACGCATCGGAATCTCGTGGAGCGGCCAGGCCTTCCCACGCAGGGATGCGTACGCCGTGCGGGAGTTGGCGAACGTGTTGACGCGAATTCCGAACCAAGCGACCGAGAACGACCCGGCCATGCCGATCAGGGAGAACGCGATGATGATGGCCACGCGACCCCAGGAGAAATCGACGAGGAACTTGTAGTACATGACTATGACGGCAGCGATGAACACCCAGAGGATCATGAGGAAGCGGCCCTGTTTGATCAGGTACGCCTTGCACGTGGAGAAGATGAGTTCCGAAATCCGCCGCATGGACGCGTGGACCGGCAAGGCTCGTAGCCTCACATAGCTCAGAGCGCCGAATCCGAGCCCGAGCAAGCACACGGCGAGGCCAGCGATGAGCACAGCCGTGCCGCTGATGCCGCCGAGGACGCTGACGTCGGAAAGCGGTGGAAGTTGGAGGTTGGCTTCGCCGCCGTGGGTCGCACCGTCATCGGCCATGGCCGCCGGGGCACCGGTTGCCATGAGCGCAGGGACGAGCCCCACAAGAGCGACGAGCCGGAGACTTGGGCGGGCATCCAGCATCGTTTCTCCTGGTCGCAAGGTGAGGGATCCGCACCGCGACCGGTCTGGACGCGTGTGCTTCGGTCAGGGCAAGGTGCGGCGGCTCGGGTTCCGGCTCAAGCAAGCCCAATCTTACCCAGGATGGACCTTAGGCCTGCGTGCGCAAGGCACTTTAGGACCTTTGGGCCTAGCGCGGGGCCTTCAGGAGGTACTCGGCCTCGGGCGACGGGGCGATGACGGCCGAGTTTGGGCCAAGCGTCGCCGAGGGGGGACAGCCGGAGGCGGGTGCCCGGTGTGGGCGGGCGCGGCATTCGAGGACTAGGATACGAACGATTCGCTGTGTGGCGAGGAGCCACGTCAAACAACACCTGGAGGATCTCTCAGTGCCCAAGTATGTCTATAGCTTTACCGAAGGAAATAAGGATCTAAAAGACCTGTTGGGGGGCAAAGGTGCCAATTTGGGCGAAATGACAGGCCTCGGCCTTCCCGTTCCGCCTGGCTTTACGATCACAACCGATGCCTGCCGCTACTACATGAACCATGGAGAGAACCCACCCGAATTGCAAGAACAGGTGGGCGCCGCCATCGTCCATTTGGAGGGTGTGTTTGGACGTACGCTCGGAGACGCGTCCCATCCGCTGCTCGTTTCAGTGCGTTCGGGGGCCAAGTTCTCGATGCCCGGAATGATGGAGACGGTACTGAATATCGGCCTCAACGATAATTCCGTGCTGGGCCTGGCGGAATTTGCCGGCAACGAGCGGTTCGCGTGGGACTCCTACCGCCGACTCATTCAAATGTTTGGCAAGACGGTATTGGATATCGATGGAGAAGCATTCGCGGAGGCACTGGACGCGAAGAAGGCCGCTGCCGGCGCGGCCACTGATGTGGAATTGACCGCTGAGGACCTCAAAGAACTGGTTGAGACGTTCAAGGCGATCGTCCTGAAGGAGACCGGCGAGGCGTTCCCGCAGGACCCGCGGATGCAGATGAACAGGGCCATCGTGGCCGTCTTCAACTCGTGGAACACGGATCGAGCGCGAATCTACCGCAAGCGGGAACGGATCAGCGACGATTTGGGTACGGCCGTCAACGTGCAGACTATGGTGTTCGGCAACCTTGGCGCCGATTCCGGCACGGGAGTGGCATTCACCCGCGATCCGGCCACGGGCCGCCCGGGCGTCTACGGCGACTACTTGCCCAACGCTCAAGGCGAAGACGTGGTCGCTGGAATCCGCAACACGCTCTCGCTGGCCGATTTTGAGAAGATCGACGCCAGGTCCTACTCCGAATTGCGCGATGTGATGCACCGGCTCGAAAACCACTACGCCGATCTGTGCGACATCGAATTTACGGTGGAGAAGGGCAAACTGTGGATGTTGCAGACCCGTGTGGGTAAGCGCACCGCAGGAGCCGCTTTCCGGATCGCTATCCAATTGGTCGATGAGGGCCTGATCTCCATGGATGAAGCACTGGACCGTGTGACCGGGGCCCAATTGTCGAACTTGATGTTCCCGCAGTTCGATGCCAGCGCCGTGAAGACGCTGCTGACAAAAGGCATGGCGGCTTCCCCGGGCGCAGCCGTGGGTGCGGCCGTGTTCGATTCGGCCACGGCGGTGGAATGGGCAGCGGCGGGACGGTCCGTGATCCTCGTGCGGCGTGAAACGAACCCAGACGATCTGGGGGGGATGATCGCTTCGGCCGGCGTGCTGACTTCCCGCGGCGGTAAGACCTCGCACGCGGCCGTTGTCGCACGGGGCATGGGGACCACATGTGTTGTGGGTGCGGACGCGCTGGACGTTGACTTGGTAGCGCAGAGCTTTACGGTGGGCGGGCGCAAAGTCCTCAGTGGCGACATCATCGCCATCGACGGCACCACCGGCGAGGTCTTCCTTGGCGATGTGCCCGTGGTGCCTTCGGCCGTGGTGCAGTACCTGGAAGAGGGCCTCGACAAAGCGTTGGCCGCCATCGCCGGCGACACAGACGCGTCGGAGTTGGTGCTGGCCGTACACCGGATCTTGACCCACGCGGATAAGGTTCGCCGGCTTCGAGTGCGGGCCAACGCGGACAACGCGGAGGATGCCGCCAGGGCGCGGCGCCTCGGGGCCCAGGGGATTGGCCTGTGCCGCACGGAACACCAGTTCCTCGGGGATCGCCGCAGGGTGATTGAGCGCCTGATCCTGGCGCGCGAGCCCGACGCGAAGGCGGAGGCGCTGAATGCGCTGCTGCCGCTCCAGCGGCAGGACTTCGTGGAGCTGTTCACGGCGATGGACGGTCTGCACACCACGGTCCGCCTGATCGATCCGCCGCTGCACGAGTTCCTCCCCGATCGCACTGAGCTGGCCGTTCGAGTGGCCCGATCCGAGGAGCGCGGCTCGGCCGTGGCTGAGGATCTGGAACTGCTCGCCGCCGTGGAGCGGATGCACGAGGCGAACCCGATGCTCGGCCTCCGGGGCGTGCGCCTCGGCTTGGTGGTCGAGGGGCTGTTCGCTTTGCAGGTGCGGGCCATTTCCGAAGCTGCGGCGCAGCTCAAGAAGGAGGGCAAGGACCCGCGGCCGGAGATCATGGTGCCGCTTGTCGGTTCCCACGTGGAATTGGACCTGGTGCGCGACGATGCGGAGACAATCATCGCGCAGGTTGCCTCGGAATGGGACGTTGACCTGAGCATCCCGATTGGCTGCATGGTTGAGTTGCCGCGTGCGGCTCTGACCGCGTACAAGATCGCCCTTGGGGCGGAGTTCTTCTCCTTCGGCACCAACGATTTGACCCAGACCACGTGGGGATTCTCGCGCGATGACGTCGAGGGCGCCTTCTTCAACGAGTACCTCGAAGATCGGGTCTTCAAGGTGTCGCCTTTCGAGTCCATCGACGTGGACGGCGTGGGCGCATTGGTCAAGATCGGCGTCGAGGGTGGGCGTCGAACCCGGCCCGACATCGGCCTAGGCGTTTGCGGTGAGCATGGTGGGGACCCCGATTCGATCCACTTCTTCAACGCGGTTGGGTTGGATTACGTCTCCTGTTCGCCGTTCCGGGTGCCTATCGCCCGCCTTGAGGCCGGCCGCGCGGCGGTTGGCGCCGCAGGCAGCGATTCTCGCTAGGCCAGTGTCGGACAATCCCGTTTCAACGGCGAAGGCAACGCTCTGAACTGCGGCGATAGTCTGTGGGAGCGCCCGATTCGGGCATTGTCCGACGGCTTCGCAGGCCGCGGCCGCGGCATCCCAGGGAGACCGTTACCGGATTGTTATTGTCGAGACGCCTGGCGCCCGTCATCGGGGCGGGTGCCAGGCGTCTCGTCTGTGTCAGGTACGCGGCGGCCCTTGGGGCCGTTCGCGACAGCGGTGGAGGAATCCACCGCGCTGCGAGGTCACCCCTGGCTTCGCAGCCGCGGAGATCGCAGGTTCCCTCGAATCTGCCTCCCCGCTGCGGCCCCGGTCAGCCCCGACCCCGGGGCCGCAGCCATTTTGGGGAAAGGGACAAGTGGACGATGCCGTTCCCCACCCACCGCTTCTCACGCCCCCGCCCTTAGGCCCCACCTTTCGGCCCCGCCCTTCGGCCACGCCGCCCGCCCGTGAGAAACTAGTCGGCGTGCCACGCGGTGACGGACTTCTAGCCCACGATCTCCTCCCAGGCGAGAAAGGCCCCCAGGACGCATGTGGCGTCTTCGGCGTGTGGGCGCCAGGGGAAGAAGTCGCCAAGCTGGCCTACTTCGCTTTGTACGCGTTGCAGCACCGTGGCCAAGAGTCCGCCGGCATCGCCGCTTCGAACGGCCAGCAGATCCTGGTCTACAAGGACATGGGTTTAGTCAGCCAAGTCTTCGACGAGGTGAGTTTGGCCGCGCTCCAGGGGCACATCGCCATCGGCCACACCCGCTACTCCACGCAAGGCGGGTCTACCTGGGAAAATGCGCAGCCGACGCTTGGTCCCACCGCGGCCGGCACGGTTGCGCTGGCCCACAACGGCAACCTCACCAACACCCCCGAACTGCTGGCGATGCTAACCCGGTCCGGTGGGCGGGCCGCGCAATCCTCCCGGGATCGGCATTGCACCACCGATACCTCGGTGCTGACCGGCCTCCTCGCCGGAGACCTAGACCACACCCTCGCGCAGACCGCGTTCACGCTTTTGCCCCAGGTCAAAGGCGCGTTTTCCGTTGTCTTCATGGACGAGCAGACACTGTATGCCGCGCGCGACGCCCACGGCATACACCCCCTGGTCCTAGGGCGGTTGGAGCGCGGCTGGGCGGTAGCGAGCGAAACGGCGGCCCTCGACATCGTCGGTGCCTCCTACGTCCGAGACGTCGAACCGGGCGAGCTGGTGTCCATCGATGCGGGGGGTCTGGTTTCGCGGCGCTTCGCTGAGCCCACGGCGCACGGCTGCGTGTTCGAGTACGTGTACCTCGCCCGGCCCGACACTGAGCTGCGGGGGCGCCTAGTCAACGCCGCCCGCATCGAGATGGGTCGGACGCTGGCTCGTGAGCATCCGGTGGAGGCGGACCTCGTGATCCCCGTTCCCGAGTCGGGTACGCCTGCGGCCATTGGCTACGCCGCCGAGTCCGGGATCCAGTACGCCCAGGGTCTGACCAAGAACGCCTATGTGGGCCGCACGTTCATTCAGCCGTCCCAGACCATCCGGCAGCTCGGCATCCGCCTCAAACTCAACCCTTTGAAGGAAGTGATCCGCGGTCGGCGGCTTGTCGTGGTGGACGATTCCATCGTCCGCGGCAACACTCAGCGCGCCGTGGTCCGTATGCTGCGTGAGGCCGGCGCCGCCGAGGTTCACGTCCGTATCTCGTCTCCGCCGGTCGCTTGGCCTTGCTACTACGGCATCGATTTCGCTACGCGCGTCGAGCTGATCGCCTCCGACCTATCGGTTGAGCAAATCTGCTCTTCGATCGAGGCGGATTCTCTCGGCTACATCTCGCCCGAAGGTATGATCCACGCCACTGGCCTGCCGGCGCCCGAATTGTGCATGGCGTGCTTCACTGGACGCTACCCCGTCCCTGTCGAAGCGGAGATCGCGCTCGGCGGCAAGCTGCTGCTTGAGCAGATCGGGGACCGAACCGCGGCGGCCCACGGCGGGGCCATCGCGGCCTTAGTTCCGGGTGTCGGCGGCGCGACAGCATTGGACCGCCCGTGATGCCCCCCGACGATGCCGGCCCCAACCTCGCCGCTCCCACCTCGCCGGCGTGCCCTGCGCCCACCTCGCCGGCCCGTCCCGCTTCGACCCTCGGCCCTCTGACCTACGCTGGCGCTGGCGTGGACGTCGAAGCGGGCGACCGGGCCGTCGAGCTCATGAAGGCGGCGGTTCGCCGAGCGGCCGGACCGAACGTCATCGGCGGCGCGGGTGGATTTGCGGGCTTATTCGACGCCCGGGAACTGACCCGCTACCGCCACCCCTTGCTGGCTTCGTCCACAGACGGCGTAGGCACCAAGGTGGCGATTGCCCAGGCGCTTGGCGTCCATCACACGATAGGCCTGGACCTGGTGGCGATGGTGGTAGACGATCTTGTCGTGTGTGGAGCGAAACCCCTGGTCATGACGGATTACATCGCGATGGGAAGAGTGGTGCCCGACAAGGTTGCCGCCATCGTCCAGGGGATTGGCGAAGGTTGTGTGCGTACTGGTACGGCGCTAGTGGGTGGGGAGACGGCCGAGCACCCCGGCTTGCTGGGCCCCGACGAATACGACGTGGCGGGAGCCGCGGTCGGTGTGGTTGAGGCGGACGCGCTGCTCGGGCCGGCCAGGGTGCGCCCCGGAGATGCGATCTTGGGGATCGCGGCATCCGGCCTGCATTCGAACGGCTATTCGCTGGTTCGTGCAATCGTGGCGCGCGCGGGTTGGCCGTTGGACCGGCACATCGCGGAGTTTGGGCGGGCATTGGGTGAGGAATTGCTCGAACCGACCGCCCTGTATACCCGCGCGTGCCTGGACTTGCTGGGGACGATGGGTTCGGACGTTCACGCCTTCGCCCATGTCACGGGCGGTGGGTTGGCGGCTAACCTGGCGCGAGTGCTGCCTAAGGGCTGCGATGCGATTGTCCGGCGCTCGGCGTGGACGGTGCCGGCCGTGTTCGCGGTGCTGCGAGATGCGGGCGGGGTGCCGTGGTCCGACGCGGAGCGGACGTGGAATCTTGGAGTGGGCATGGTCGCGGTGGTTGCGGGTTCGGCCGCCACCGATGCCGCCGCTCGTCTGGCCGCCGCCGGCCACCCCACGTTTGAAGTGGGCGAGGTTCTGCCCGTGGGCCCGTCCCGGTCGGACGCAGAGTTGGTTCAGGGCACTAAGGGCGTCCAAGGTGGACGGGTCGCCCTGACAGGGGCATACCGCACCTGAGACGGCGGTGAGAGTGCCACCGCCCTGGGACGCCGGTGAATAACCGGCGTCCGACCGCGTCGGCGGGGGAGAGCGTAGCTCTGACCTGCTGAAACGCGGCAGCTAACACCTAGGACGGTGGTATTTCACCACCGTCCTAGCCATTCGTCTTTGTCCGGATCGCCCGAATCGAACCCGTCGCGGTTGTGCTCGCCCGCCAGTGGTGCTGGTCGGCGGAGGCGGAGGTTCACGCTCAGTCGATCCATGCGAACTCGCGCGGCGCTGCCAAGGTGCTGCGCAGTCGCTTGTTGACTTGGGCGGGCCGTGCCATCGCGGCCAGGAACACCTCGGCCTGCTCACTGGTCAGCCGAAGGCGTTCGCCTAGCACTTCATCGGCCCTCGCCTGCGCCGCCTGAAGCAAGAATGACGAGATTGTGAGGCCCTGAAGGTGCGCGGCCTCTTCTAGCCGCCGCTTCGCGTCTGAGCTGATGGGGTGTGAATCATTTTGGTGTCGGTCCGGTGTTTGGGCTGGTTGCGAGGGTAGCCTGTGATAGGTACTATCTAAGGCTACGGGAGGGCTGGCTATGGCTGATCACAAGGACCGGACTG
>JAIRXV010000043.1 GCA_031268115.1 Bifidobacteriaceae bacterium | reverse complement strand
CCCAGGTGTCGCCTCCCGCTGCCCAGGTGACGCCTCCCGCTGCCCAGGTGTCGCCTCCCGCTGCCCAGGTGTCGCCTCCCGCTCCCCAGGCGTCGCCTCCCGCTCCCCAGGCGTCGCCTCCCGCTGCCCAGGCGTCGCCTCCCGCTCCCCAGGTGTCGCCCCCCGCTCCCCAGGTGTCGCCCCCCGTTCCCCGTGCGTCGCCCCCGTTCCCCAGGCGCCGCCTCCCGCTCCCCGTGCACCGCCTCCCGCTGCCCAGGTGTCGCCTCCCGCCCCCAAGGGTTCCACCCGTCCCGCGCGGGCGGGGACTGTCCCGAAGTGTAAGGTATACGTGCCTTACAAGGAGGCTAAGGTGACAACACTGACGATCACATCCAAGGGCCAGATCACCCTCAAGAAAGAACTCCTCGACGCGCTGGGCGTAGGGCCGGGCGACAAGGTGGAGGCCCATGTCGCAGCGGACGGTAGCGCGGTGCTCCGGCCCGTGGCGCGGGATGCCGCGGTTGACAAGGCGGCCGGCATCCTCGCACGGTATGCGACCAAGCCGGTCACAGTGGAAGAGATGAACCGCGTGGTCGCGGAGGGTTGGTCGGGAAGGCCGTGAACGTGACGCCCGATACGAGCGTCCTCGTGCGTCTACTGGTCGAGGATGATCCCGTTCAGAGCCCCGCCGCCCGGCGCGCCCTGGGTCAAGCCGCGCTCATCGCGATCACGGTGCTGGCCTTGTGCGAGGTCGCGTGGGTGTTGCGCTCCGCGTACGGAGTCCCTCCGCCCGAGATAGCCCAGGCCCTGCGGACGCTCCTCGCCGCAGGCGATGTCCGCGCCGATCGGGCGATTGTGGACGCAGGCCTCGCCGTTCTGGACGCTGGCGGCGACTTCTCGGACGGCGCCATCGCCGCAGCCGGGCTGGCGCTCGGCGGCGAGCAGTTCGTCACGTTCGACCGGCGCGCCGCCGATCTCGTGGAACGCATCGGCCTGAGGGTGTCCCTGCTGTAGCCTGCGGGCCAGCGCCACCGAACGAATCGCGCCCCGTGAGTCGTGCCCCGCGGGCCGGGTGTCCCTGTCGCAACGCGTGGGCCAGCGCCGCCTAACCCCGCCCGGGAAACGAAGTGCGCCCAGCTGGTCACAAACCCTCCAGTGCCTTAGCGTTTACCTGCGTCAATACGGAGGTCTTGCCCTGACAATGACCAATTCGCTGCACTTCGCCGTTACTCGCCCGGTCTGACGAGCCCATTCTCGTAGGCGCAGACGACTGCTTGGACCCGATCGCGGGCGCCCAGTTTCGCGAGGACGCGGCCCACGTGCGATTTGACTGTGGCCTCGGCCACAAACAACTCGGTCGCGATTTCGCCGTTGGCCAGGCCCCGCGCCATCAACACGAGCACCTCGCGCTCGCGCTCGGTCAGATCGTCGAAAGCGTGCGGATCGGCCGGGGCATCCGGGATTGACCGCGCCACATGCTCCAACAATCGCCGTGTGGACGATGGCGCAATCACCGCATCGCCCGAATGCACCGCACGGATCGCGGCCAGCATCTCTTCGGGTGGAGCGTCTTTCAGGAGGAAGCCGCTCGCCCCGGCCTTGATCGCGTGGAGCACATATTCGTCGAGGTCGAAGGTGGTCAACATGACGATTTTCGGAACCGGCCCAGGTGTCTGAACGCAAGCCATTTCTTCAGTTGCGGCCAGTCCGTCCATGTTGGGCATACGCACATCCATGAGGACGATGTCGGCCGGTTCAGCCCCGATCAGCCGCAGCGCTTGGGCGCCGTCCCCGGCCTGGCCAACCACCCGCATATCGCTCTGAGAGTCGATGACGAGCGCAAACCCAGCGCGCACCAACTGTTGATCGTCCACCAAGATCACCCGAATCGGCTCATCCACTGCTGTGGTCCCTCCTTGATTGTGCGGTCTTCCCCAGGCTGGGCGATAAGTCTGTCCAACGTCACGGTGGGATCGGATCTTCTTGAGCGACGCCATCGTCCAGGGAAAGGATGCCAGATGGGCCGGTGGGCGGGAGTTGGGTGCTTTCGGGCAGAGGGATCCGGGCGGTCACAGCGAACCCGCCGGTCCGTCCAGGGCCTGCCTCCAACGACCCACCGAGCATCTCCGCGCGCTCGCGCATCCCAAGGAGCCCATGGCCGGGACCGTCTGAAGGCGGAGCCGCCGCACCACGGCCGTCGTCGCGGATTTCCAGCGTGACTTGGCGTGGCTCCCAACGGTCGATCAGCGTCACGTGGACCCCAGGACCAGCGTGTTTGAGGACGTTGGTAAGCGCCTCCTGACAGATCCGGTAGAGCACAAGCCCCACGCCGGGCGGCAGGGTCGAGCCGATCCCCACCCGGACCATGGCGATATCGAGCCCTGTCTCGCGCATCTGCGCAACGAGCGCCGCCAAATCCTGCGAATCGGGCGTGGGCTCGCGCAGCCCACCCTGCTCGCGATCCTCGGGGTGGCGCAACACGCCCAGGATCCGCCTCATATCGGCTAGCGCCGCCCGTCCGGTTTCCGCGATTGTTGTCAAGGCCTTTGTCGCGGCTGTCGGATCGCTCTTCGACGCGTACAACCCGCCATCGGCCTGGGCAATCACCACGGAAAGAGAATGGGCGACAATGTCGTGCATTTCGCGAGCAATCCGGTTGCGTTCGGATGCGGCCGCCAACTCGGCTAGCTGCGCGCGGTCGCGGGCCTGCGCTTCGCCGGCGCGCCTGGCCGCTTGTCCGTGATCGGTGCGCAGCCGCCCAGCGATGCCAGCTGTCCAGGGTATGAAGGCGAACGCCGAGAGGAGGGCCGCCATCGGCCAGTAAGACCAAGGGCCGTAACTTGGCATGGTCAGCGCGACAACGACCAAAGCGAAGGCAATCGCGACCGCCGCCGCGTAGGCCGCGAGCCGTTTGCCCCACCGCGCCAGACTGTAAACCGAGACATAGATGAGCAGCGCGGCGGGTATCGGAATGGTCTTCAGGGCGGCGGCATACACAACTAGCGCCAACCCCGCCCCCAAGCCCGCCCACGTTGGGGCAAGGTGCCGTAGGGCGATCGCGAGCGCGAGAACCCCGGCGATCGCGGCGTAGGCGACAACACGTAGGACACTTCCGTCATTCCAAGCAGCAAACGGGATGACCGCCACCCAGCTGAGCAGTGCCCAAAGTACGTCCCGCGACCCTGGACGGCGCTGGGATCTGGCCGCAGAGGATGGCATACCCCAAGGGTAGGACCCTGGGCTGCTACGGGGCTTCGAGTCGTGGGGTGGGTGCTGGCGGCGGGGCGGCGGGCGCTCTCGCGCCGCTCGCCGCGGGCAAGACGCGCGGCGCGGGCCGGGCGCTGCCCCGCGCCCGCCCCGGTGCCCGGCCCGCATCGCCCAGTGCCGCCCGCGCCGCTCCGCGCTCGCCCCGCGCTGCCCCGGATCGCCCGCGCCGCTCCGGATCGCCCGCGCCGCTCCGCGCTCGCCCCGCGCTGCCCCGGATCGCCCGCGCCGCTCCGCGCTCGCCCCGCGCTGCCCCGGATCGCCCGCGCCGCTCCGCGCTCG
>JAIRXV010000111.1 GCA_031268115.1 Bifidobacteriaceae bacterium | reverse complement strand
GCCGGGAAGACGCGCCCTCAACGTAGCGGTCCAGCACGGCATCCAGAAGGGCGTAATCGGGCAGCGTCTGGGAGTCGAGTTGACCCGGGCGAAGCTCCGCGGAGGGGGGTTTGACAATGGAGCTTTCGGGAATGGGTGGGGCCTGCCCCTCCTCCTCGGCACGGGCGTTCCGCCATCGGGCAAGAGACCACACACGGGTCTTGACCAAGTCTTTTAGCGGCGCAAAACCGCCCACCGCGTCCCCATAGATCGTGGAGTAGCCGGTGGCGAGCTCGGATTTGTTTCCAGTCGCAAGCACCAAGTGGCCCTCCATGTTGGAGATCCCCATGAGGACCATTCCGCGCACACGGGCCTGAATATTCTCCGCCGCAACGCCGGTCAGACCCAGGGCCTCGCCGATTGGTCCGGCCAACGCAGAGATCGGAACGGTTCGGTAATCGAGACCTCCCGTGCGGGCGGTCTCAGCGGCATCGTCCCGGGAATGCTGCGAGGAGTAGTCCGACGGCATAGACACACCGACCACGTTCCCTCGCCCCAAGGCATCGGTGGCAATGGCCGCACCCAGCGCCGAATCGATACCGCCGGAAAGGCCGAGTATGGCACTAGTGAAGCCGTTCTTTCGCGCATAGTCGCCTAGGCCTAAGACAATAGCCCGGTAAATCTGCTCATCGTCGGAGGCTTCAGGTGCTGGACCGCCGGCGTCCGCGGGGTCCCAGAACAAGGTTTGGGCGTGAAACCTTCCCGCGGCCGCGGCCACTTTCCCGTCTCGTCCGACGACGAAGCTGCCGCCATCGAACACCAAATCGTCTTGGCCGCCGACGAGGTTGGTATAGGCGACCGGGGCGTCAAGCGCCGCCGCCGCCCGAGCCGCGAAGGCCTCGCGCAGGGCCGCCTTCCCGATTTCGAAAGGAGAACCGTTAAGGACCGCCAGCAAGTCCACGCGGGGCCCGGCCGCCAATTGCGCCACTGGGCCTTTGGGGTCATCGGCCCAGATGTCTTCGCAGATCGCAAGGCCAACGCGGTTGCCGTCCACATCTATCGCGACCGGCTCTGTGCCTGGCGCGAACAGCCGGTACTCGTCGAACACGCCGTAGTTGGGAAGGCGGTGCTTCACATACGTCGCCTCGATAGTTCCGTGGCGCAACACGGCTGCGATATTGGTCGGCTGTCCAGCGGAGTCGGTTCCCAGCCCCCCCACGATGACGGCACTCGCGCCGACGCCCCGCGCCGCCAAGTCCTCGGCCAGCATTGGAAGGGCGGCCTTGGCCGCCACCTGGAAGGAGCGGCGAAGCGCCAGGTCCTCAATCGGGTAGCCAGTCAAGGCCATCTCCGGCAGCACGATTAGGCGCGCGCCTCTTGCGGCGGCCGCGACCGCCGCGTCGAGGATGAGCGAGGCGTTCCCCGTGAGGTCGCCAACGGTCGGGTCGATCTGTGCCAGGGCAACGCTCAAGGACATCCTCTAAGCCTAGGGCCCTTCTCGCCTCACCTCCGCAGACCATCCTGGGAACCGACTTCAAGCCTTCGGTAGCCTCGGAGTCCACCTTCGACGGTTGGATACCGGTCACGGACGGCGGTCCTGAACGCTCCGGCTACGAGACCTTGACGGTGTACTTCTTGCTCTTTCCTCCGGCCTTGACGGTCACTACGGCCGTGCCTGGGGCCTTTGCGACGATTCGGCCCGTCCGGTCGATGGACAGCACCGCTGGGCGCGAAGATTTGAAGGTCACTTTCACCCCACGGGCGGTGGTCGGCGTGTACTTGGCTGATGCCCACGCCACGGCGCCGACTTTCATCGTCTTCTTGATGCCAGTGGCGCTGACTTTCTTTGGCGTTGTGGTTGCCTTGGCGTTGGATGGGACGCGCACCACTCGGACCTTTATCTTCGTGGTCTTCGTGCCCGCCTTGACCGTTATTACCGCGCTGCCGACCGCCTTGGCCGTGATTCTGCCGGCGCTTACGCTCGCCACCTTCGTGTTCGAGGACTTCCAGGTTGCCTTCTGAGACGCCCCGGCGGCCGTGTAGCCCGCGGCCGCAACCGAGACTCGCTTTCCAACGGCCAGCGTCACTGTCGTCTGGGACACTTTCACCTTTGTTACCGGGGCGGAAGGCGTGTTGTCGAGTCCGTTGGTGCCGCCGTTGCCGTCGGGGTCAGGGGAACCGTCAGAAGTGGGCGGCGACTCGGGGGCCTTGGCGACACGCGCGGTCGAATAGCGGCCGATCCACGGCGTGTACCCCTCTTTGGTTGCCTCGACGCTGACCGTGATCGGTTTGCCGATGTCGCCTTCTACTGCCGTGTATTCGGTCCCGGACCCGGGGTTGGTTCCGGCTACGCTCCAGCTCAGATCAACCGACACGCCATCCGTGTTCCACGTTCCGATAAGCAGTTCTATGGGCGTACCGACAATCGGGGCGAGCACTGACAACGAAGGAGCCACAACCGGCAACACCACCGGAACCGGAACAGTCGGAGCCGACGCCACACTCGCAGTCCAATACGTCGCAACCCAATCAGTCGCCCCAGGCCTAGAAGCAGTCACCCGCACCCACAAAGCCCGACCCTCATCGGCTTCACTGGGCACATACACCGAACCCGTAGACCCACCAGACCACAAATACGAAACCTCAACACCATCAAGATTCCACGACCCAGCAACAACCTCAACCGGCACACCCACAACCGCCGAAACACTCGACAACGAAGGAGCCACGACCGCCAACACCACCGGAACCGGAACAGTCGGAGCCGACGCCACACTCGCAGTCCAATACGTCGCAACCCAATCAGTCGCCCCAGGCCTA
>JAIRXV010000314.1 GCA_031268115.1 Bifidobacteriaceae bacterium | reverse complement strand
ATCGCGGCCAACCGCGCGATGCCGCCGGGGCCAACCTCGGTGCCGGCCTGAAGCACGAGTGCGTCCCAGCCGCGCCGAGGGTCCAACGCGTGACGCAAAGCATCGGATCGAGCGGCCCTGGAGGCAATCGCCACAACCGGAACCCCTGGTGCGTGCCGCTCCAGCGCCGCCCGCGTCAGCGACAGTGCCGCCGCCGAACCGTTGTCGTGGATCAGCGCCACCAGCCCGGGGGTGCGCTGAAGCGAATAGGCCAAGGCGGTCCACCGGGCCGCGGCTCGTTTGCCGAACCGCGGCGGGCGCGAAATCGCGTGACCGGCCGCGGCCGGGTTAGGCACGGATGCCCACCCCTCGGGCCATGCGCCCGGCCCACCGCTTGAACAAAGGAGGCTTCGCCTCGCCCGAGGTCGCGGGAAGGGCATCGAGCGTTCCCGCCGATGGATCGGCGCGGAGGCGTTGAACCTCGGCGCGCGAACGGGTCAGCTTCTCGTGGGTGCGCCTCATCCGGCGCTCCAACTTGCCGACTCGGCGCGCCAGTTCGTCGCGATCTTGCCGTAGGGTTTCCAACTCCCAAACCAGCCCTGTGATCTTGGCCGCCCTATCGGCGGCGGCCGCCCTGTACGTCAAATCGCCACCAAAGGGGTAGGGCGCCTGCTTCGCGGTCTCTTGGTCCATTTCTCGTCGCCTCCCACTCGTCTATGAGCGCAGCTCGGGGATGTAGAGATCCTGTTCGGGGACGTTCCATCGCGCGTGGATGATGTCGGGCTCCCATTGCCTGACCAGGGTTTGGCGGGTTTGGGATTCGAAATGGTACGCGCGCGCGTCCGCCAGCCACACGAGCCGTTTGCCCGCAGCGCGCACCTTATAGCTCAGATCGACATCGTTGAAGTTCACCGGCAGGGCCTCGGTCAGACCGCCGACCTCGCTATAGGTCTCACGGCGCAAGGCAACGCAGGCCGCCGTCAGGCCGGAGGCCTCGCGGTTGACCGCCAAGGCGCCAAACGGCCCCGGATCCTCATCGATCCTTCCCCGGTAGACGTGGTAAAGCCGTTTGGTGGAGAACGAAAGGCCAGCGTGTTGGATGGTCGCATCGGAAAACAGCAGCCTGGCACCGGTCATGCCCACATCATCCTCGCCCAACGGCCCAATCAGAGTATCGACAAAGCCCTCGGAGATAATTTCTAGATCGTCGTTCATGAGGACGATGACGTTCCCGGTCGATGCCGTGAACCCAGCATTGCATTTGGCTGAGAAATTGAAGGGACCCCGGAACGGCACCAGCACTAGTCCCCGCGGCTTGACCGCGCGCAGCTGCGCTAGGACCTCGGATGGAGTATCGAGGTCGTAGACCACCACCACTTCCACTGGGGTGGTGCCGGCCTTTTGCAGAAGCGAGCGGACGGCTCGAAGGACGAGGACGCGTTCAGTTCCCCAAACCCGACCGCGGCTGCCCCTGGTGGGAATGACCACTGAGACTCGCGCCCCCGGCAGGGGGTCGCGAGCGATCCGATAGGTTCCCGCGACCCGTCCCGGATCGACCGTGCCGCCGATGCCGACCCTTGCCAGGTGCGCCGCGACGGCCCCGCACCCGGCCGACCGGGTGCTCTGGCCGGCGTCCCCCCCCGGGCCGGGGCCGTTTGCGCGGCGGTGGTAGAGCAGGTGGGCCAGGTGGACTACACGCCTGGCCCGCTCGGTGACCCGCAACACCAGATCGTGGTCTTCGGCGCCCTCAAAGCCCGAACGGTAGGCCCCGACAGCGCGCACCAGGCGAGCCCGCGCAATCGAAAGATGTCCCACGTAGTTCTGGCACCTGAGACGCTCCGGGGACCATTCGCCTTTGCGGAATGGGTCGCCTCGGCGCCCGTCCTCGAAGAGTCTGTCTTCGTCGGAATACAGGAAATCGACATCCGGTTGGGCGGCGATGGCGTCGGCCGCGATCTGCAAGGTGCCTCGGGCGAGGGTGTCGCCCGCGTCGAGGAACACGAGGAAATCGCCTCGTGCGACCCGAACGGCATCGTTCCCGACCGCTTCGAGCGAGCCGGGCCGCTGCCGTTCGATCACGCGGATGCGGCGGTCGCCCGCGGCCGCCGCCCGCACCAGATGGCGGGCGTCGCGGTTGGTTGAGGCGTTATCGACCAAGACCCACTCCCAGCCGGTGAACAGTTGCCCCTTGACCGAGGCAATGGTCCCGGCCAGCTGGTCCGCGGGCGTGTCCCAAACGGCGGTTGCGATGGTGAACAGTGGCTTCATCGACGTCGGACCAGCCGCCTGATCGCCCGGATCGGTGCCGTCGCCAGGCGCCCAATTCGCCACGTGGTGGAGCGCTCATACCGCCGGGCCGTGGCTCGGCGCTCCTCAGCGATGCGCTGGGCCAGATCGCGGCGAAGCCGCGCCTCTCGTTTCTGGTAGTCCGTTCGCAATTCTCTGACCTGGCGGTGAAACTGCACGGACGCCCGTTCCAGGTCCCGGCGCGCGGACGCAGCCGATGCTTCGGCCCCAATCGCCCCGTCTCTCGATCGCAGCTCTTGACGCTCCAAGTGGTCGAGCGCCAAGGCGGTCAACCGTTCGATCCGCGCCAGCGGATCGCCGTCCCGGGGGCGGGGGGTGGCGGCCCGGTCCGGCAAAGGGCCGGCCGGCGTCGGAGCTATGGGGACGGCGCCCTGGCCTTCGCCGGCGGGCACGGCGGCCACCACATAGTCCAGCTCGTAGGCGCCCGGCTGCGAACAAAGCCAGTCCAGCGTCTCGCGCGGTAGATCGGCGGGAAGGTCCAAACCCGGCCCTTCCAGGGGATCGACGATGACGGCGCTCGCCTCGGCGATCTCAAGGCCAGCTTGGGCAACCAAACCGGTCAAGGTGCGCCACGTCATCGTCGGTGGGGTAGAGGGCGGCCCCCCAGGCGGAAC
>JAIRXV010000278.1 GCA_031268115.1 Bifidobacteriaceae bacterium | reverse complement strand
GTGAGCGAGGATCTGCGCGGTGCGCGCGTCGCCGTCTTAGGCCTGGGGGCCTCTGGGCGGGCCGCCCTGCATGCGTTGCGGCAGGCCGGAGCGCACGCGATAGCGGTGGACGATGCCGTTCCCAGCGACATCGCCGACCCCTCCCCAATTCCTTCGAGCGCCTTAGACGTGAGCGAAATCGACTTGGTGGTGGCATCGCCCGGTTGGCCGCCGTCGCGCCGGCCTTTGCCTCAGGCGGCTACTCGGGTCCCAATATGGAGCGAAGTCGAATTGGCCTGGCGTTTGCGGGTCCGTCCGGACGCCCCGTGGCTATGCCTAACCGGCACGAACGGCAAGACAACCACGGTTGAATTGACGGCCGAGATCCTCAAGGCGGCAAACTGGGATGCCGTGGCGGCTGGAAACATCGGGCGTCCCCTAGTCGAAGTGGCCACCGACCCGACCTATGGCGCTTTCGCCTGCGAACTGTCCAGTTTCCAGCTCCATTTCACCCACTCGTTGGCTCCTGTCGGGGCCGCCCTGCTCAACTTGGCGCCAGATCACCTCGACTGGCATCAATCGTTCGAGGCCTATGCGATGGCGAAGGCGAGAATCGCCAACGGCGCCCGCCGGGCCGTCATCGTGGGGGAGGAGCCCGGTCTTTCGGAGGTGTTGGCGCGCGGGTCTAAACCCGACCCTCTGGCCCGTTGGGTCCGATTCACCCTCGGGGAACCCGGTCCGGGTGAGATCGGCGTGCGAGACGGCGCGATCCTCGACCGCGCCAATTCGCTGGGTCGAGGAGTCGAGCTGGCCGGCTTGGAGGACCTAGCGCATCTAGCCGTGGCCGGCGCGAGCGGACCGCCAGATCACCTGGTTCTAGACGCGCTGGGGGCGATCGCGTTGGCGCGGGCCGTGAACACCGAGCCAGCGGCAATTCGCCAAGCGCTGCGGGGTTTCGCGCCCGCCGAGCACCGCCTAGCCCCAGTCGCAACCGTTGAGGGAGTCGCATACATCGACGATTCCAAAGCCACCAACCCCCACGCCGTCGAGGCCGCGTTCGCCGCAATCCCAGGTGAGGACGTGGTCTGGATAGCGGGTGGATTGGCCAAAGGTACGGCGATGGATGGGCTGATGGCCGCCATCGTCCACCGTTTGCGGGCAGTGGTGCTGATTGGGACGGACCGCAGCCCATTCGTTGAGGCGCTCCAGCGACACGCGAGCAGCTTGCCGCTAGTCCAGATCGACGCCGGGGAGACTGACGGGGTGATGAAACAGGCCGTCGGGGCGGCGCACGCCTTGGCCGGGGGCAGTGGGACCGTGCTGCTTGCGCCCGCGGCGGCATCTCAGGACCAATTCGCGAACTATGCCGTCCGCGGAGAGGCCTTCGCGGCCGCGGTGAGGCAACTGGCGGCGGGAGATCGGTGGGTGAGCGCGTGACGGCACGGCTTGAGGATCGTTTCGCCCTCGAACGCCCAGCGGTCGCCCGATCGTTGGCCACCGCCTACTACATGATCGTGTTCGCCACGGTGCTGCTGGTGGCGCTTGGCCTCATGATGGTGGTTTCATCCCACGCGGTCGATGCGCTGGCGAAAGACGAATCACCCTGGGCCACGGCCTGGCAACAGGTCGCATTCATCGCGGCCGGGGCAGCGATCGGGTTCGCGCTCTCCCGAGTGCCCAACCGGGCCTGGTTGGGCCTGACGTGGATCGCCTTCGCCGCGACGGCCGCCTTCCAAGCGATTGTCGTGCTCGGCGCCGGCATCAGCGCCGGAGGCAACACGAACTGGTTGCGGGTGGGCCCATTCACGTTCCAACCGGCCGAGTTCCTCAAGTACGGCCTAGCGATGTGGCTAGCCAACGTGCTCGCCAACAAGGCCCGCCGCCTAGACGATTGGCGCGCCTTGATCTGGCCCGCACTGGTCGGTGTGGTCGGCGCTTTGGGCCTGGTGGCAGCGGGGCACGATGCCGGCACCGCGTCGATCGTCGCCATCATGGCGTTGGGTGCGCTGATCATCGCGGGTGTGCCGTGGCGCAAGATCGCGGTCATCGGTTTGGGCGCGGGACTTGGGGCAGCGACCCTGATCTTGACGAGCGACAACCGCCGCGAACGCGTGCGGGTCCTTTTCAACCCGGGGGACGTGGAACAGTTCTCCGAAGGCTGGCAGGTGCGCCAAGCGTCCTATGCCCTGGCCGAGGGCGGTTGGTTCGGTCAGGGGCTTGGGGCCTCGCGCGTCAAATGGGAGTGGCTGTCCCAAGCCGATACCGACTTTATCTTCGCGGTGGTGGGCGCCGAATTGGGGCTGCTCGGCTGCTTGGTGGTGCTCATACTGTTCGGAGTGCTGGCCGTGGGCCTGTTCCAAGTGGTCCGGCTTCACCCGAACCGATTCTGCCAAATCGCGGTCGGTGCGTTCACGTGCTGGCTGCTCGGTCAAGCGATAGTCAACATCGGCATGGTCATCCAGGTGCTGCCGGTGGTTGGGGTGCCGTTGCCGTTCGTCTCGTCCGGGGGCAGCGCACTAATCGCCTGCCTGGGCGCCATCGGCACAGTGCTTGGGCTGTTGCGCAACGACCCAACCGTCGGTCCTTCGCTGCGGGCCAGACGCGGGGTCGTGGCGCGCGCGTTCGGCGTGTTCGCCCGCGGGGGGCACCCGCGATGAGAGTGGTGCTGGCCGGCGGTGGGACCGCGGGGCACGTCAACCCGCTGCTCGCCACGGCGGCCGAGTTGATGCGCCGCGACCCAGCGGCCAAGCTCGCGGTGCTAGGCACCGCGTCCGGCCTCGAATCGCGCCTTGTCCCCGCCGCCGGACTCGAGCTAACCGCCATCCCGAAGGCCCGGGTGCCGCGCGCCATCGGCGCCGAATGGCTGCGTCTGCCCGCCAACTTGGCTGGGGCGGTGCGAGAAGCGCGCCGAGCGATCGCCAAGATCGACGCCCAGGCGGTGGTCGGGTTCGGCGGTTACGTGGCGGCCCCCGCCTACCTGGCGGCAAGGCGCGAACGCGTGCCCGCCATCGTCCACGAGGCGAACTCCCGCCCGGGGCTGGCCAACCGGCTTGGCGCCCGCCGAGCCGCCGCCGTGGCGGTGACCTTCCCAGACACGCCCCTGCGCGGGGCGCAGCTGACGGGTCTGCCGCTGCGCGGCGCCATCGCGGGACTGGACCGCGCCGCTGGGCGTGAAGCGGCCGCAGCGGCCCTCGGCCTAGACCCGGCGCGTCCCGTATTGGTGGTGACCGGCGGCTCCCTCGGGGCCCTACGTCTCAACGCCACGGCCGTTGGCCTCGCCCCGGCGTTGCTGGACGCAGGCGTCCAGGTCCTCCACCTCACCGGTGCGGGCAAGGCCGAATCGGTGAGGGCCGCCATCGTCCACCCGGACTACCACGTCCGCGAATACCTCGATCGGATAGATCTGGCCTACACCGTGGCCGACCTTATTGTCGCGAGGGCCGGGGCGGGTACGGTCAGCGAGATCGCGGCTGTCGGCATCGCATCGGTGCTTGTTCCGCTGCCCATCGGCAACGGCGAACAGGCCCTCAACGCCCGCGGCCTGATCGAGGCGGGAGGTGCGTTGGCGGTCGCGGATCGCGACTTCACCCCAGCGTGGGCGCTGGCGCGGATCCCGCCCCTGTTCGCGGACCCGCGGGCGCTTCCGACGATGGCGGCCCACGCCCGTTCCGCCGGCATCCGCGAAGGGGCAGGGCGCCTCGCGGACCTGATCGAGGCGGCGATCCGGTGACGCGTTCGACCGTGGGACCATTCGACGGCCAGACCCCCGCCCTGCCCGCTGGGCGCATCCACCTGATCGGCATCGGCGGGGCCGGCATGTCCGCCGTGGCCGAACTGTTGCGCGGCCAAGGTCGCGACGTGTCCGGTACGGATCGCGAACCGTCCGCCACCTTGGCCCGATTGCGCGCACTGGGCGTGGATGCACGTAGCCCACACGATCCAGGGCTGGTGGACGGGGCCGGCTCGGTGGTTCGCTCCACGGCAATCCGCCCCGACAACCCCGAGCTGGTCCGCGCAGCGGAACTGGGTCTGGCCGTGGTCCACCGCTCCGAGGCCTTGGCCGCCCTCACGGCCCGCGGTGTGGTCGTTGCCGTGTCCGGGACACACGGCAAGACAACCGTCACCGCGATGACCGCTGCCGCTTTGGAGGCGGCCGGCCTGGATCCGACCTACGCGATCGGCGCCTCGACAGTGCGAACGGGCTCGGGTGCGAAAACAGGGGCGGGCGGGATCGCGGTGATTGAGGCGGACGAATCCGACGGTTCGTTCCTTGCCTACGCTCCGGATGTCGCGGTGATCGCCAACGTCGAACCGGACCACTTGGACCACTACGGCAGTCCCGAGGCGGTGGAAGCCGCCTTCGCTGCGTTTGCGCGGCGCGTGAAACCAGGGGGGGTGCTGATCGCCTGCGCGGACGATCCGGGTGCGGCCCGCGTGGCCGCACGTGCCCGGGCCGAGGGACAGGCGGCCACGACCTACGGTTTCGCCCCGGCCGCGGATGTTCGGATCGAATCCGTGGACGATGGCGGCGCCACCGAACGCGATATGGAACCCGCTGGTTTCGCTCAGGTCTTTGTCATCGCGGCCCCCGCGTTGGGTCCGGTTGGTGTGCGGCTGGGTCGGCCGGTTGCCCCTGGCGGTGACACGGTCCCGGGTCGGCCCGCGTTCGGTCGGGTGCGTGTGCGGCTGGCGCTGCCGGGGCGGCACAACGCGCTCAACGCGACGGCCGCCTTACTGGCGGCGTTGGCGGGGGCCGAACGGCTTTCCGCTCCCAAGCCGCTTTCCGCCATCGTCCGGGGCTTGGAGACCTTTGCCGGTACCCATCGGCGTTTCGAGTGGCGCGGCCAGGCCCGTGGGGTACGTGTCTACGACGACTACGCCCACCTTCCAACTGAGGTGGAGGCAACGCTGACGGCGGCGCGCCAGCTGGCGGGGCCGGGACGGGTTTTCGCCGCGTTCCAACCTCATCTGTACTCCCGAACGCAAGCGTTCGCGGCCGATTTTGCCGCCGC
>JAIRXV010000242.1 GCA_031268115.1 Bifidobacteriaceae bacterium | reverse complement strand
TGGCCAGCGGCGTGACGCGGCGGGTGCGGGCGTGGTTCATGGGGTGTTCTCCGGTTCGGTTCGGGTTGGGTGGCTGGCAGGTTCCCTGCCAGCCGGGTCCGTGGGGTGGGCTTGCGGGTGGGGGCCTGACCAGGTGCCGGGATCGCCCACAATCCGGGCGACGAGGGCCGTGTAGTTGTCTTGATCGGGCAGGTCCCGCTCGCGAATGAGGCCGACGATGGCGGCACACGCCGCGTCCGGACCGGCACCCAGGCAGTCCTCCAGCGCGGCCACACCCAACGTGTCGCTCACCCCATCGGAGCAGGCCAGCAGCGTGTCCCCGGGGCGCAAGGGGAAGGGTCGGCGGGTGGCGTCGATGGCGAGGTCGCCTCCCCCGATGAACGAGGTCAGTGCCCCCATCTGCGGGTCCGCGAGGGCCTCGGCCACGGTGGTCCGCCCCGCCAACGCCTCTGCGTACAGGTCGGTCAGGTATTCATGGCGCTGATTCATCTCGTAGATCCGCCCCGCACGCCACAGATAGAGCTGCGAATCGCCGACACTGGCGAACCACAGCCGGCCACCGACAGCCCGCGCCACGATGAGGGTGGTCCCGCCACGCTCCTCGTAGGCCGTGTTGACCCGCGTATTCACCTCGACGATGGCGTCAGTCACCCTCTCGAACGGATCCTCCGGCGCCATGGAATCCAACACCGCACGCAGCGCCGAGACCGCCGTCTGAGCGATCACCGCCCCCTGATCCGCGCCACCCATACCATCGGCGAGAATCATGTGGAAGGTGGGAACGGCATCGTCCGGGGGTAGACGCGACAGGGCGAAGGCGTCCTGTTGAGACTCCCGCATCCCAATGCCCTGGCAATTGGCCGCCTGCCACGGGCCAGACCGCGCGCTCGCGCCCTTGGGTGTGGACTTTCTTCCTCGGCGGCGCGCCCTCAGGCCCATCGGAACTGCGGTCCGCACAGGGGAAGGAATATGAGCTTGGTGGCGCCGACCTCAATGGTGTCGTAGGCCTCAAGCGGTTCGGCATTCGCGACCTGGTGGCCGTTGCGGTACGTCAGGCCGCGCGACTGCCCGGGTGCGATGAGGAACTCGTTGCCTTTGGAATCGTAGGAGATGAGGGCGTGGGCCTCGCGAGAGACGGCATCGTCCGAGGTCAGGGCGATATCCGATTCGGTGGCTCGGCCGATGAAGGCGCGCCCGGCCTTCAGGCGGAAGTCCTCGCCCCGGTGGGGTCCCTCCACGGCCACCGCGAACGCCACCGCCGGGTCGATGCCGATCTTTCCCCTGATGACGGCCACGGTCCTGCCAGGATCGGCCGGCGGGGAGACACCGGCGCCGGCGCTGCGCAACGGGACCGTCTTTCCCAGCGCCGGGCCGGTGGCGCCCGGTTGGCCGAGGGCCACGGTCGCGCCGAGCGTTCCGGCGGCGGCTCCGCTGGCCGCATCCTCGCAGTAGCGGCACGTGGGGTAGCGGGTCTCGTCGTAGAAGTGCCCACGTTCGCACTGCCTCACAGGTGTCCTCCTTGGGTTTGCTGCCGTCCTAGCTGGGCAGGGTTGTGGTTTCGAGTTTGGCCGCGGTGCTGTAGCGGGGTTGGGTGGGCGGTCCGGACATGTCTTGGAGCCGGATCCAGTAAGTGGTGGCGGGCGCGAGGCCGCCAGCCTCGAAGTAGGTCAGGGCGGCGGCCTGGCCCCAGTAGACCCACGGTCCGCCTGGGTTGAACGCCAAGTACACGGCGGTCTTGGATGTGCCGAAGCCTTTGTTTCCAGCCCAGGCCGATTGCCAGTTCACACGGAAGCCACTGGCGGTGACATTGACCACGGACGGGTTCAACGGGGTGGATGAGGCGGTGGTGAAACTGGTGGTGACGGATTTGGACGAGTCGTCTTTGCCTTTGGTGTGGAATACCTTGACAAAGTACTTGGTGGCTGGTTTGAGGCCGGTCAGGGTGAAGGTTGTTTTCTTGGTGGATCCGACGTAGAGCCAAGGGCCAACTTTGTTGTAGGCGATGGCGATTTGGGTGTTGGCGGCGTCCTTGCCGTTCTTCCAGTTTAGGGTCGCCCCGGTGAGCGTCGGGGCCGAGGCCTTGATTTTGCTGGGAGCCGGTAGTGCCTTGTCCTTGGGATCCTTGCCCTTCTTCTTGGCGAGTTTGACCGTACAGGACCCTTGTATGCACGTGATGGTGTAGTCCGGAGACCGGTGGAGCCCTTCACTAAAGCCCTTCTTCGGGTTCTCAATGACCCACAACTGCGTGTTCCACTTGGTCCCCGTCCCTGCTGGCGCCCCAGTGGCCGGGTCCAGATGGTAGGTCACCGCTTCTTTGGCCGTACAACTGGTGGCGGGGTATTTCGCGGAGCAAGACGGCGTTCGGATGGCGGCCGTGGAGCCCTTAAGGTACTTCTTAGGATAGGTCCAGGTGAAGGTGATGTCGCCGGTGACGTCCGCCGGCACGTCTGCTACACGTTCCCAGCAGTAGCTGTCCCGAGAGTGAGACTCGCCGTCGTACAAGCATTCGCCTTTCGCGGGCAAGGACCACGCCGGGCCTAGTCTCTCGCCCGTGTCCCGCTTCACCCAGTAGTGTTCGTGCTGGACGATCTTCTGCGTGAAGGTGACGGATGTGATGGCGAGGTCTTTGGTCCTGCGGACTTGGGCGGCAGGCGATTTCATGATGAGGCCGTTGACGTCCATGGTTTGGAACACGTTGGCCGTTTGGCCGTCTTTGAGGTTGAGGTCCACGGTGATGGCCCCAGCGCTTTGACCTGAAGTCTTGTTGGGTTTAGATCCCACGTAGATTGCCTCGGGCGCGCCGTGGGGATGGACCCACAACTGCTGGGTGCCGGCAACGTTCCAGATCGAAGACACGTTCGCCTTGAGAGTTCCCCCGGATAGGCCAGCGCCCGGAGTGCTGTATCCCGGAACCCAGGTACGCACCTCGAAGTCCTGAGAACGGGAGTTGCCGCGCTGAAGATAGAACCAATACCGGGTGTTCGGGGTCAGATCGGGCAGCTGGTACTCCTTGGTACCCGCCGGGATGAGTGCCGCCACCCAATACTCTCCGGGGGTGTGTTCCCAACTGCGGGCCGCATAGACCATATACGGGTCGGTGCCACCGGGATCGTCGACGATGGAGAAATGGGCGGACGTCCAATCGGGCACCACTAGGGTCTCGGCCACCCGCCACGGTTTGGTGGTCAGATTGACGGACGCATCGTAGGTCAGGGGCGCCGCTCCCAACGGCATGGGGTAGATCGCCCGGACCCACACGGTGTAGAGGTGGTTGTCCGCCAATCCGGTCAGGGAAAAGGTTGTGGACTTGGGTGTTGGGGTCGTGGCCCCGGGAACCTCGTGGACCGCGAATTCGGGACACGGCAGGGGGGTACCCGTGCCATCGCACACGTAGATGTGGTTCTCCACCGCCTTCGCTGTCCACGCGATGGTCGCTTCCAACTGGGTGGTCTGAGCATCGTCCACGGCCACGGAGAAACCTCGAGTCGAAGCGTCCTCAATGTCATCGGCAACGGCGGGGGTCGCACCGCCCCATGTCAAGGCGAGGGCCGCCATCGTCCACAAACACACCCGCCCACGGCGCCTGGGTGCGGTTGGGGTGTTCTTCGGGCCGTCCAGGTCAGGATTGCAGGTCGCTATGCGGGGTCTCATCGGGGCTCCTCATTCTGGCTGGCGCCGTGCCTGGGACAGGTGAACCCTCCGGCCCAACCGTCTGCGCGTGGGCGACATCGGCCAAACGGGTCGCTCGGTATTGTTGACCTGCCCAGTCGCGTGTGCCACGCATATCGCCCCATCCGGGGGGCTAGGTTTGCCGCCCAAGGGGGCTGGGTTTGCGTCTGTGCTGGTCAAGGAGGTGTGATGAGCCGTCCGCACCGCGTCGTGTTCGCGGCGTACGTGGTCACGGCCGGCCTGGCGCTGCTCTGGTACAAGCGCGTCATCATCGCCATCGGTGCATCGGACCGGACGGTTTTCATCGCGATGTGCTTCGCCGGCATCGTCGCCGCGGGCATCGCACTGGACAGCCGAGAGCGGCGGTTCATTCGGACGGAGCGCACCGAGCGCGGGGTTCACGCCGGCCAACGGCGACTCGCCGCCGCCTGCCTCGGCCTGGCGGTGCCGGCAACCACCGCAGTCGCCGGGTCAGGCGCAGTCCGCCTCATGGGATTGGCGCTGGCCGGTGCGCTGGTGGGCGCCGGTTTCTTTGCCATCCAGTTCGCCTGCCTGCGGCTCCTGCCGTGGAACCGGCGGGCCACCGCCTTCGCCAGCGCCTTTATGGCCGCCGGCGCCGTCAACACCACCACCGACATCCCCGAGTTGTCGGCGCTGCGGGTGGTGGGGACGCTCCCCAACCTCGCGATGGGGTGCGCGTGCCTGGCGGTAGCGGCCGGCGTGATCATGCGCTTCGGCACGGCGCTAGACACGCGCAGGGTGGCGATCAGCGAGGCCGAACGGGCCAGCGCCCGCCAGGTTGCGCTGATCGGAGCGCTCAGCCTGGTTTCGTTCCTTCTGCTCTCGGTGCCCATCGCTCTGCAGGAATCGATGGTGTATCCCGCCGCCATCGCCGGCATCGCGAACAACCAGGTGGTCAGGTACGTAGAACTGCCGATCTTCCTGGTGGCGGGGCTGGCCGCGGACAGGTTGGGGCGCCAAACCGTCATCGTCACGGCCTTGGCGAGTGCCGCCATCGGCGCCATGGGGCAGCTGGTTCCCGGAAGCGCGGTCACGGCATCGGTGTCGACGCTGTGCGCCTATAGCGCGGTGATCGCGTTTCCGGTTGCCTATGTTGCGCTGGTGGTGGACGCGCTGAGCTACGCCAAGCATCCCGCGCTTCTGGGGAGCTTGACGTTCGCGCCGGTGTTTGCCGGCCAACTGGTCGAATCGCTGCTCCGGTCCACGGTGGCTGCGATGCCCACAGGGGCACAGTTCCTGGTGAACGCGGTCTGCCTGGTCCTATTCGCTGCCCTGACCGCGGGGCTGCTGGAGCTTGTGCGACGCAACCTCACCAGTTTGCAGGTCTATACGACCGTGGTGGAGCTGAACGATGCCGCGCCACCCCTCGACCTCGCCGCGATCGCAGCCGATCACGGCCTGACCCGGCGCGAGCAGGAGATCTTGGCGTTGTCGCTGGACGGCCTGACCACCCGCGAGATGGCGACCCGCCTGTTCCTCACCGAGGCCACCGTCAAGTTCCACACGAGGAACCTGCTCAAGAAGACCGGCGCAGCCACCCGCGCCGACATGGTCGAACACTTGGCCGCCTCCGCGGCGGCGTCCGCGTCCGGTCCTGGTCCCGGTTCGTCCCCGGCCCGCCCCATGCCAAGGTGGCTAACCACCCTGGGCCGCCGGTGAGGGAGGCGGTTTTGGGGGTGGCGGCGAAGTTGGCGGTTTTTGGGGGTGGCGGGGTGGTTGGGATGTGGGGTTAGGCGATTGTGCGTGGTTCGCGGTATGCGCGAATCGCCTTTGACGTCGAGTTGGGGGTTCGGGTCGTGTGGGGCCGAGTTTGGCGGCTCGGTTCCCCGATTCGGTGGTGTTGGGGTCTGTCCTTGATGCCGAGTTGGGGGTTCGGGTCGTGTGGGGCCGGGTTTGGCGGCTCGGTTCCCCGATTCGGTGGAGGTTGTGGCTCTCCTTGACGCCGAGTTGGGGGTTCGGGTCGTGGGTGGCCCGGTTTGGCGGCCCGGCTCCCCGATTCGGTGGAGGTCGGGACTGTCCTTAACGCCGAGTTGGGGGTTTGGGTCGTGGGTGGGTCCGTTTCACGGCTCGGTCCCCCGATTCGGTGGAGGTTGGGGTCTGCCGTTGATGCCGAGTTGGGGGTTCGGGTCGTGGGTGGCCCGGTTTCGCGGCTCGGTTCCCCGATTCGGTGGAGGTTGTGGCTCTCCTTGACGCCGAGTTGGGGGTTCGGGTCGTGGGTGGGTCCGTTTCACGGCTCGGTCCCCCGATTCGGCGGAACGGGACGCACTCGTAACGACGAATCGCGCAACTGTGCCGTTCATGTCGACTCCGCCACTCCGCGACTCCGCCATCCCGCGACTCCGCCACTCCGCGACTCCGCCACTCCGCCGCCCCGCCGCCTCGCGACTCCCCGACTCCGCCGTCGCGCCGCCCCGCCACCCCGCCACTCCGCCGCCCGACCCGCGGGCATGACCAGTTGCGCCGTTCCTGCGCGGCTTGGCCTCGGGCCGGCACCCCCACCACCCAACCCCACGCCGTTTGGTTGACCACTGCCCCAGGCGGCGCCCAACAGCTGAGGCACCGGCCGCTCCGCGATAAAGGAACGCTTAGGGCAGTGCGCGCCGAAGCCCTTCCCACCGCAGGCGCCCGGTGGTCTGCTGAACCGTGCTCGTCCACCGGACCGCGAAAGGGAACTGTCAGTCATGACCATCGCACTCAGCACCGGGGAACCCACTCGCGCGAACCCTGTGCCTCGATCGCGCGCTCGGCGACCTCGCGGGCCGGCCGCCCTGCTCGCAGCCGTCGCGGTCGCGGCGTTGGCGGCGGGCTGCGCGGGCACCGAGGGGAGTGGCACGGCTGGTGAGGTGGGAACGCCAACGGCCCCGCCGCCATCGGCCAAGGCCACCCAGACCGGCTCAGCACGCGACGCGAGCCCTCAGGTCGACAACACCGCCACCGCGATTGAGGTGCTGGAACAGTCGTACGAGAGCAACGACATCGTCGAGATTCTTTGGCTCACCTATGACGGGCAGCAGCCCGCGCTGGAGGAAGCCGGTTGGAAGAACCCCGAGATTGAGGCGATCAATCGCGACATCCAGCAGACCGTGTTCCTCCCTGCGCAACAGCGCGAACCCGCCGATGGCGACTGGGTGGACCGGCTGATCGACATCAGGTCCTACCCGTTCACGTCCGAGGATTACCTCCAGATTGTCACCACGAGTGTCGCCTACCCGAACAACGGAAGCGTGGGCGCGTTGTACTCGTGGGTGTTCGACCGGCGGGCCAACGCTTGGGTGCCGCCCGAAAGCGCGTACGGCGAGGCGGGCTTGAGCGGGGACGCGCTGCGTGAGGCGGTTGCCGCAGCGTTTGTTCCCGTGGCCGATGGCGATTCAGTAGTTGACGTCGAGCCGTCCGGTTTTGTCTTTGTCCAGGGTGGGGACGGGTGGGTTCCGAGGTTCCTGGTCACGGTCCGGGGCGTAGATGGGGCGGGCACGGCGTGGGATGCGTTCTTCTCCTACCAGCCGACCAATCCTTCCGGACGGACCCTGACCAGGCTGAATAGCAGTCTCTTGTTTGATCCGGCCGAACCCGATGCCACGGACCCTCCGCTGATGTATGCCGGGCCTGTCGCAGACTCGGGGATGTGGCTCGACCTGCCGGCGGGTGTCGCTGCCGAATTGACCGGCAGCGGGACCGACCCTTCGGGTCACCCCTGGGCCGAGTACATCGCCGAAGATGGAGCGATGGCGGTATCGATCCGCGGGGTCGCGGGCGAGGCGACCACAGACCCCGAGGAGATGCGGGTCCAGGTGCTCGAAGGTGCCGTTGGTGTAGACCCAGACACCTGGCAGGTGGATGAGGAGGACAGCGTTCGGATCGCTGAGTCCTACGGGTATCCCATTGCTGTGTACCAGTTCGACTCGGGCGCCAATGAGGATCTCCTGCGCCACATCGGCCTGTACATCCCGACCGGCGCGGGCGGTTTCGTGGTCGACTTCTCGACGGATGCGGACACCTGGGATGAGACCTCCGCGGTGGCCCGGGACTGGATGACACGGTTTGACTTGTCGGACATCCCCTTGGGTTAGTGGACTGTTGTGCCCGAGGGTTTGTTGTCCGGTTGGATTTCGCGGTGGCACCGTGCTGCACCCTGGTGGTGGGCGTTGATGCGCCGTTTGGGCCGCGAGATCACGCTCAGCGCGATCTCGCGGCAAGAGGGGCTCGCCAACCGCGCTGAACGTGATCTCGACGCGATATCCGTTCCGCCGATGCCTACCAGCGGGACGCCACCCAGCGTCTGCGACAATCCGAACAAATGGCCGGTTTCTTGGCTCTTCTCCCCTGTCAGTGGTTGGCGGGACAGTGGTTGGCGGGACTTGACCCGGGGCCGCTCGTTCGCGCTTGGGGTCGACCGTGAAACGAGGGCGAGCCACAGCGTCTTTTGCGTCTCATGCCGTCAGCGTTGACGGCCGTAAACGCCGTGGTCACGGGCGATGAAAGACACTCTGCCTCGCCCTCGTTTCGAGTATCCCTAGAATCTGGCTGATCATGCCGGTTTGGCGTGAGGCCGCGCCCCCAAAACGACATGGTCAGGCCTTCCCGATCCCGGCCGGCACCGCCCACGGCTTGGCTGGGTGCGGCGGCGTGCTCGAAAGCCTGCCTTTCGGCTGGTTCGGGGGCT
>JAIRXV010000221.1 GCA_031268115.1 Bifidobacteriaceae bacterium | reverse complement strand
GGAAGGGTAGCCACCAACGTCTTGCCTTCGCCCGTCTTCATCTCCGCGATGTTGCCCTGGTGAAGCGCCGCACCGCCCATAATCTGCACATCGAAGTGGCGCTGCCCCAACGTGCGTTTGGCCGCCTCACGCACCACCGCGAAAGCCTCTGGCAGCAGAGAATCCAAGGACTCTCCACCCGCGAAGCGTTCCTTGAATCGCTCAGTCTCCTCGATGAGTTCTTGGTGGTCCATGCTCTCGTAGACCGGTTCGAGCGCACCGACCTCGTGAACGAGCCCGGACAGTTTGCGCAACACGCGCCCCTCGCCCGCACGAAGGATCTTGTCGAGGATGGCAACCAATTGGGTCTCCCAGTTAGAAGGTTAGGCGCAGGGCCGGGGCCCGCGCCGATTGTCGGCCCGCTGAGGCCGGTTCCATGGTAGGCGCTCTACGCGTCCGGCGGGTCCGCGTCCCGGGGCGCGGCGGCAGGCGTCTCCACGCGGATCACACCGTAAGTCCAGCCGTGGCGGTGGTACAGGACGCTCGGCCGGCCGGACCCGGCATCGACAAAGAGGAAGAACGGATGCCCCACCAACTCCATCTGATAGATCGCATCCTCAACGCTCATCGGTGAGACCGCGAAGGTCTTCTCGCGGATCACCACAGGCGAATCCCCCAACGGGATCTCGACGGCGCCAGCGGCGCTGGCCAGAGGCGGAGGGGTCGCAGAAGGTGGCGGACTCGAAGAGGTGGGAACGGCATCGGACACCGTGGCAAGACCCTCGCTCCACGCGTCCAGATCCGGAATCGTCAAAGCGTGACCCCGGCCCGGCCGACGCGTCTTGCGCCGCGAATGGGCTCGGCGCGCCTGCTCCACGAGCTTGGGGATCGCGGCATCGAGGGCCGCATACCGGTCCGGCGCAGAGGCCTCGGCCCGGATCACTGGCCCCTTGCCGTAAACGGTGATCTCGACGCGTTCGGCGGTCTCGGACTGGCGGGGGTTGGGTTCGTGGATCACCTCCACGTCCACACGCTGCACCCGAGAGTCATACTGGACCAGCTTGGCCAACTTGCTCTCCGCATGGGTGCGGAAACGTTCAGGAACTTCCGTGTGATGTCCAGAGACGATAATCTCCATGGCAACCTCCGTGGTAGCACGGGCCAAACGGCCCGGAAACAGTAGCTGGATAGCCCCAAGCGGGGGGCCGACCGTTTTCCGCGACCTCCTCGCCGTCAACATGCGCCCGCTCTTATGAGTGGCGGCGTCTGGTCTAACTTAGCCGATGGCGCGCCTCTCGCCGCGGACCGTTCTACCCAACGTGCGAACAGTGTCGCGTGCGGGCAAACCGCCCACCCACACGTGGCACGCACGGGCCCACCCGGGCCGTGGGCGCCACGGCGTGTGCCGGTCGCCGGGCCGAGGCGTTTCGCGAGATCAACGCCGGGCGGATGAGGGCGGCGTGCGGGCCGTCATCGCCCACCCACGTGTGGCGCGCACGGGCCCACCCGGGCCGCGGACAGCAACCCGTGTGCCGGTCGCCGGGCCGAGGCGTTTCGCGAAATCAACGCCGGGCGGATGAGGGCGGCGTGGCCGCCAAGACCGCTGCCCCCAAAACGCCGACCCCGGCCCGGGAAAGCGCCCGCTCCGCGTCCAGCAACGAGGCACCGGTGGTGACGACATCGTCCACAAGAAGGGCGGCGCTGCCCGCGATCGCTCTACGTCGCACCAACGTTGCCCCCTCACGGTTGGCCGCCCGCGCCCGCCCCCCGAGGCCAACCTGATCGCGGCTGCCCATGCGTCGCGCCAGCAACCCATCGACACGTGCCTCCACGCCGCGTTCACGCAAACCCGCCGCGCACCCCAAGGCCAGCGCTTGAGTCAACGGCGAACCTCGGCGCAAAGTCGAAACCCATCGAGATGGCACCGGCACCACGGCCAGCCATGTCAACCCAAGTCCGGCCGCCAAGGGCGCCACCTCGCGGCCAATCCCGGCCAAACACTGCGCGAAGACCGGCGTCAAGTCGGCGCGACCTCTCCGTTTCCAAGCGGCAATCGCGGTCCGGGCGGGTCCGGTATACGCCGCGCGCGCCCACACGATCAGGGCGGGTCCGCCATCGGCGGGAACAAGACGGGCGGCGCCGGCCTCCCGCCGCCCAACGGGCCCGGCGAAAAGCGCCCGGCACGGCTGGCAAAGACCCCCAGCTGGCTCCCCACACCCAGCGCAAGTGCGTGGCACCACCAAATCGGCGCATTCGGCGAGGATTCCCGGTTCCCGCATCCGGCCATCCTTGCGCATCCACCCGCTGAGGCGAGGACGGACTGTGGACAACGAACGCCCTCTTGGGGGTGGGGGCCGGATCGAACCGCAACTCCGAGCCCGGACCCGGGGGACGGGTTCGGACGCGCCGCAGAGCGCCGCGGGTCGGTCCAAGGCGCCTCGACTGCGACCGGAGTGGAGGTTTGGCGCCCCGGCATCCCGGGCCTGTCGGATCCCCGGTGTCAGAGGCGCGGCCGGAGTGGAGACCTGCCGCCCCGGCATCCCGGGCCTCCGATGCCGGCCGCCTTATCGGCCGGCCTCCTAGGTCTATCGGTGACGATGGCCACGAGGTTCTCCCTCTGGGTGGCAGTGGGATTCCCCGTGGACGGCCACGCGCGGGGGTGTGGGACCAGCGCCTGCCCGGCATGGTGGGCCGGCTTCGACTCGCAGCAAGCACCCAGTGCGCCGAGTTGGGGGTACGGGCCGCGAACCCAGCCCGCTCGCGACCCAGAACCCCAACTCGGCGCAGCCAACACACACCCAGTACGCCGAGTCGGGGGTACGGGCCGCGAACCCAGCCCGCCGGCGACTCAGAACCCCAACTCGGCGCAGCCAACACACACCCAGCCGCTGGACG
>JAIRXV010000218.1 GCA_031268115.1 Bifidobacteriaceae bacterium | reverse complement strand
CTGACCAGTTGAGACGCAGCAGCTAGCATTCTTGGCCCTGGAGGAATTCGATGGCTAAGCGGCGGTCTACAGGATCGCCGGAGTTCAGTGCGACATCCGCTCCGGCCTCCCGGCAGTAGCCGCTCCCCGAACCAACCAAATCGCAATCGGTGGGGCGATTAGCCGTCAAGCGGCAGCAGAACGAACGCGGGGTGACGACTCAGAGGCCTGACCGTACGGTAATCCTGGTCTGTCGCCACCAGCAAGTTGGTCTCGAGGCGGCCTGCCGCTACCACGTTCATTGCGCCAGCCAGGTCAAGCGAGTCCCGCCTGCGCCATTTACGCGCGACCAGACCTTGGTATTGAGCTACCAATTGCGGCGCCGCCGAATAATCCGCCGCCACGGGGTTGAACAATTCATAGAACCCGCCGGCCACATCGCCGAGGAAGTCGCCCGCCTCAGAGCGCAGGCCGTAAGAGACGAGCACACGATGCACCTCCGTCACGACCAAGAGTGTGATGTATACGGCGGCACTCGCCTCGAGGACTTCGCGGAAGGCGACATGGCCCGGTTCCGCCTCGTTGAGCGCGGCGATGATCCCGCCGGAGTCCGCGAGCAGCCTCATTCGCCCAAAGTATCCAGCAACTCATCCACCTTGCCCGCCAACCCCGGAGCGTTGAATCCAGCCTGCATGGCGGGACGCCGGCGAAGATGGTCGTGGACAACCTGGGCCGCGCCGTCCCGCAGCAGGTCCGCCAGCGAGCGCCCAGTCAGAACTGAAACCCGGTCCAGATCCGTCTTGAGCTCATCGTCCAAGTAGACACTAGTTTTCACCATGCCACCCATTACGCCCTATATACGGGTGCGTGGCCTACCTGGGGAAAGCGGAGCATCCCCGGCAGCCGCCCGTGCCGCGGCCTTGGCCAGTCGAGCCCGGTTCTCCGGTCCGGCCTGCGCTATCCGGCAAACGGTGTTTGGCCTGGCGGTGAGCCAGTCTTGGGGCGCGGTGGCGTATTGCCTACGTGTCAGCGACTGGGAGTGAGGTCGGCTGTGCCGTAGATGTCGGTGAGTTGGCGCTACAGCGGGCTGGCCTCCAGCTTGGATTGCCACCCCGCGCCGGAGATTTCACCCACCCACCCGCTCCGCCACGGCAAGCCGCTCCTCCGCTGTCAAGATCTTGACCTCGGAGCAGGCCTCGGCGGATGTGTCCCTGAGAGCGGTGGGGTCTTGGGGCGGGGTCGTCGGTCCAAGCGTAGGCGACGGGGCTTCGCTGTCCGCCGCCGTGCGGCCGGCGACAGCGACGAGCGCAGCGGCGACCAGAATAGCGCCATGGAATCTGCGGCAGCGGATGGCCTGCCTCCGGGGTGGGTGCTGGACGACACAGACCATAACGAGGCTGGGTCTAGCCGACGTGGTAGCGCCAGTCCTGGACGGACCAGGGGTTTGGGCACCGCTTGGGCGGGTTCTGGAGAGCCGGTCCCGGCAATCGCACTCGTCGCATTGCTCCTGCTGTCCCAGCGGCCTGGTGTCCGGAGGCGGTCCTTCTTGCCCGTTCAGCCGCGGCCTGATCTATGTAGATCTATATGAATCTGCGTTAGTCTGGGGCGATGATCAAGACGATTGGGATCGCAGAATTGCAGCGGCGAGCATCGCAAGTGGTCAACGAAGTTCGAAGCGGGCAGGCGGAATACGAGGTCACGTCACACGGTGGGCCGGTGGGCGTTGCCTTGGTGCGATTGCCTGATGCCCACCCTGTCGGCATCACTCCTGAAGACCTCATGTCGACCCCCTATTTCACGGCCCCGGCACCTTCCGCCGCTGTCAGGCGGGCGCAACTGAACGCGGTGGAAGCTGCGCGGGACGCGGCTGGTCGGGCGGGCACGTGACGGCAACCGGTGGCCCGACGGAAAGTGAATCGCGGCCGGAGCCGTCCCGGCTGTCCCGAATACTGCTTGACACCAATGTCGTGATCATGCGCCCAGATGCCGCCAAGCTGATCGCACTGGGACCGGTCCGGCTGGTGGTGGCGGCCATCACCCACGCCGAGCTGGCCGAAGGGGAGTTCGCCGCTGATCCGGCGGTCAGGTTGCGGACACTGCTCGACCTGGCGCTGGCCCGGCAGGCCTACGGCCCCGGATTGCCGTTCGACGATTCAGCCGCCCAGGTCTACCCCGCCGTGTGCCGAGCAGTCGTCCAATCCGGCAGGGCGCTGGGCCGGGCACGCCGGATCGACATGATGATTGCGGCGATCGCCCTGGCAAACGGGTGCGGGCTGGCGACGCGAAATACCGACGACTTCTTGCCACTGGCCACCATGCTGGCTTTGGTCGACCTCTGAGAGGCGCAGCGCCGCAGCGCCAGTCCTCCGGTTGTGGCAGTCAAGCACAACGGCGCACGATGGCGTCCCGGGACTTCGCGTCATCGTGCCAGGTAGCAGCCCCAAGACTGGGTGCGGCGCTACAGGACCGACCAATCCGATCATCCGGGACAAGAACGCGCGGATTTATGATCCGCCGCCCGGAGGCCCGGCCTACCCCCGCAAGGGAATTGTCGGGCGGTTGAGGCGGCGCTCCTGTGAGATGTGCGGAGCGGAACGAGTCGAAGTGGAAGTCCACCAGGTCCGGGGCCTGGCGAGCCTGGACCTGGGCACCGACGCCGGGAAGGCTATGGCGAGGATGCGCCGCAAGACCCTTGTGATGTGCGGCCCTTGCCATGGCCTGATCGACGCTGGTCCTGTCCGCGTCACGTCACCACCGCTGGAGAGCCGGACGCGGTAAAAGCCGCCTGTCCGATTCGGAGGGAAGCCACCCGGAAAAGGACCCCAGCCAGGGGCATCTCGCCGGGTGGCTGACCCTACTTTCGGCAAGGACTTCGAAGCCGCGTCGGCCGGCGAGGGGATCGTGTTGCTGCGCAAAGCCCGCAAAGGCGAGAAACCCAGGCTGGGCGGAGAGTTCTTCAAACCGCTGCGCCAAAAGGTCGAGGCGGTGTTCAACACTTTGAAGAACACGGCCCTCGCGGTCGAACCCCACGGCGCCCACACCCTCGAAGGCCTGGCCACACGAGTCACCACCACCATCCTGGCACTGACCGCAGCGATCTGGCACAACGAGCGCCGCGGCGCCCCGCCAGACGCTCACTGATCGCCTTCGACCACTAACTTACGCACGTGACCACCAGTCTTCGCGGGGTCGGTGGGCCCCGCCCGTCTTCGCGGTTGCGACCCATCGGTTCGATGTGGACCCCGCGCGGCCCGTGCCATAATGACGCGAACGTGTTTCCGGGGTCGGTGAAATCCCGAACCGGCGGTGATAGCCCGCGACCCGCGCCCCGCGCGGTGGACCCAGTGGAACTCTGGGGCCGACGGTAATAGTCCGGATGAGAGGTAAACACGGCGGCGCTTCGACGCGCACGCCTCTCTGGACGCACCGGCGGGAAGGGAGGCCACCACGGACGCGAGCCGGATCGCGCGTGCAATGAGTGAGGCGTTCGCGTTGGCGGGGCTCGGCCCGCCGCACGGACCGAACCCCCGTGTGGGGTGTGTCCTACTGCGGGGTCCCCAAGCTATCGGGCGTGGTTGGCATCGGGGCGCGGGACATCCGCACGCCGAGGTTGAGGCCCTAGCGGATGCGGCCCGGAACGGCCGGTCCGCTCAGGGGGCTACCGCGGTGGTCACCTTGGAGCCGTGCGCTCAC
>JAIRXV010000056.1 GCA_031268115.1 Bifidobacteriaceae bacterium | reverse complement strand
CCGCGAACCTTTCGTCCCGCAAGCTCCACACCAGGTTCCCCACCATGGGCGATTTCGTGATCAAACCCGCGGTCTCGGCCGGCTCGGCCGATTCGGGCCGGTACGCCGCGGGCTCACCCCGAAGCAGGGGGCTCGCGATCCAGCACGCCCGCAGGCTCCTCGACGCCGACCGGACGGTCATGGTGCAGCGATACGTCACATCAGTCGATGTGGTTGGGGAGACCGGCCTGGTGTTTCTCGCCGGCCGTTTCGCGTGGGCGGTGCATCGCGACGCGATGTTGGAGGGCCCGGACACGGGCCCGTCCACGGCGTTGCGCAGGGGCCATATTCAGGCTGTCGATGCGACGCCGGCCCAGGTCGCCGTAGGCGAGCAGGCCCTCGCGGCGGCAGCCACCCTAATCGGGGTCCCGTCCTCGCGGCCGTTCCTGGCGGCCCGAGTGGACGTAGTGGCCGCCGATGACGGTCCACAAGTCTTGGAACTCGAACTCACCCATCCGTCTTTGTATGCGGGTTTGGTGCCAGACGGCCACGAGCGGGTGGCCGCCGCCATCGCCGTGCGGTTGCAGACCTAGGAGACTGCCTGGCCGGCCGGCGCGCGCCGATGCCCGGACTCGTGAGCCAGAAGCCGCCGCTTGATCCTCACCCCGTCCCCGTCCCCGTACCCGTAGCTGCCGATGCCGCCATCGGCCTTGATGACGCGATGGCACGGCACGATCAGTCCGAGGAGATTCGCGGCGCAAGCGGTCCCGACAGCCCGGGCCGCACGCGGGTACCCGGCCAGTTCCGCAAGATGCCCATAGCTCACCGGCAGGTGTTGGTCTCGCAACGTTCGCCACACGTTCTGCCGGAACGTGCCGCCTGGCTGCCGCCCGACGATGCCGTCCAACCCGTCCACCTGTCCGTCGCCATAGGCCTCGAAGGCCTCTAAGAGAGCCGCGGGCGGGCGTTTGAGTTCCCCTCGCCAAGAATACGGTCCCTCGATATGGACGATGAGGTGGCCGATCGGTTGGTAGCCGGCCGCGAACACAATATCCCGGTCGATGTCGAAGATGAGGGTCAGGACCCCCGCCGGGGTGGCCACCAATGCTCCCGCTAGGCGCCGGTCGGATTCGATTCCCACGCGGGAGAGCCTGCCAACTCCACGCGCGGGACGCAACACCGAAGGCCTTGGACCAAGGCCGGGCGATGGGCGTAAAGTGGCGGAGCCGTGCAATCCACTTTCGCTTCGCTCGCCAGCCGCAACTACCGCCTGCGTTTCATCGGCGGAATTGTCGGCAATACGGGCACTTGGATGCAGCGAGTTGCTCAGGACTGGCTGGTCCTGACCGAGCTGACCGAGGATTCAGGCCTGGCCGTGGGAGTGGTCACCGCCCTCCACTTCGGACCGTCCCTAGTGCTGTCGCCGTTCGCCGGTCTGGTGGCTGACCGCCTGCCCAAACGTGCCATCCTCATGGCAACCCAGGTGGCGCAAGCGGCGCTGGCCGGCGCCATCGGATTGCTGGTGTTGACCGATTTGGTGGCACTGTGGCACGTTTGCGCGCTCGCTTTGCTTCTGGGGGTGGTCACTGCGTTCGATGCGCCCGCCAACCAAACCTTCGTGGGTCAGCTTGTGCCGGGTCACTTGCTCGCCAACGCGGTAGCCCTGAACGCGGCATCGTTCAACCTTTCCAGGATGCTCGGTCCGGCGTTGGCCGGCGTCCTAATGGGCGCCATCGGCGCGGGTTGGGTGTTCGTGGTCAACGCCGTATCGTTCGCAGCTCCAATCACCGCCTTAGCGATGATCCGCACCAGCGAACTGCGCCTCACCGCGCGTGTGCCCCGCGCCAAAGGGCAAATACGCGCAGGCCTCGCCTACATTTCCCGAAGGGGCGACATCCTGGTGATCCTCGTGGTGATCGGCGTGGTCAGCTGCCTCGGCCTCAACTCTCAGCTGACGATGGCGGTCATGGCCCGCGAGGAATTCGGCCGCGGAGCGGGGGAGTACGGGATTCTCGGCTCGATCTTCGCCGTCGGGGCACTCGCCGGATCGTTGTTGGCGGCCCGGCGGTCCAGGCCCCGGGTGCGCCTCGTGGTCGGATCGGCGTTCGCGTTCGCGTTGGCCAGTGGGGTTTCCGCGCTGTCGCCGACTTACTGGTTCTACGCCGCGTGGGGCCTAGTCGTGGGTCTGGTGACACTTACCCTCATTACGGCCGCCAACGCCACCATCCAGTTGTCGACCTCGCCCGAGATGCGCGGCCGGGTCATGTCCCTCTACATGGTCGTGTTCTTGGGTTCAACGCCAGTGGGTTCTCCCCTTGTGGGTTGGGTGGCCGAGGCGTGGGGCCCCCGTTGGTCCGTAGGCGTCGGTGCGCTCGCGTCGCTTGTGGTCGTGCTCGGCGCCGCGATCTGGATCAAGCTGCGCTGGCACGTCAGCCTGGAAATGACCAGCCTGATCCCGCCACACGTTGCGATCGTCAACCCGACGGCCGGCCACGGTCCGGACGATGACGCCACCCTGGTCCAGTCCGCGCCGGACGATGACGGTTCCCCGGCCGCGCCGTCATCGTCCAGGGATGGTTGATGGTCCACAGAACGATCCCGCCGGAATAGCAGCGGCCCCCTGTCTGTGACCGGCGGTAGGGTTCGCCCGTGGCCCGCCTCCTCGCCGATCTGACGCCTTTGCGGGTCAGCCGAGATTATCGGCGATTGTGGTGGGGTCTTGGGCTAGCGAGCGTGGGGTCGCAGCTCACGGTGATGGCGGTGGGGCTGGAAGTCTATGCGCTGACCGAATCGACCCTGGCCGTGGGCGGCCTGGGCCTCGCCGCGTTGGTTCCCCTGCTGGTGATGGGCCTGTACGGAGGGGCGCTGGCCGATACCTACGACCGCCGTCGGCTTGCCCTCATCGCGTCGGCGGTTCTGTGGTTCGCGACCATTGGCATCGCCCTTCACGCGTGGTTCGGTGTCACCCAAGTGTGGCCGTTGTTTGTGCTGACGGCTTTGCAATCGGGTGCCCAGGCGGTCAACGGCCCGGCCCGCACCGCGATCATTCCACGCCTAGTGGGCATCCGCCTGCTGCCGGCCGCGAACGCGCTATCGCAAGCCATTGGGACAACCGCGCTGATGATCGGCCCGGTGCTCGGTGCGCTTCTGGTTGGAACGGTCGGCTATGCCTGGACGTACACGGTGGATGTGTTGACGTTCACAGCGGCCCTGTACGCCATCGTCCGCCTTCCTGCGATGCCCCCGCTGCGTCCGGCCGCCGATGCCGTTCCCCCCACGCCAGTCCCGGCCTCTCCTCCCACCGCACCCCCAACTCCGGACCCCCCTGCCCGTGGTTGGCGGTCTGTCGCGGAGGGTTTGCGGTTTCTCGCCGGGCGCCGGAACCTGTTGATGACGTTCGCCATCGACCTTGCAGCGATGGTTCTCGCGTTCCCGCGAGCGGCGTTCCCGGCGCTGGCGGTTTGGGTTATCGGCGGAGGGGAGACCACCGCCGGGGTGTTGACGGGCGCCATAGCGGCCGGCTCGGCCTTGGCTTCCGTCTTGTCCGGGCCCCTCGGTCGCGTCAGACGTCAGGGCTGGGTGGCGGCCTGGGCGGTGACCGCGTGGGGCGGGGGAATCGCGGCGTTCGGGGCGGTCATGGTCTTGGCCGGCCCCACCAAACCGGCCCAGGTGGTTTGGTGGGCAATGATCGCAGCGTGCGCCGCCCTCGCGCTCGCGGGTGCGGCCGATGCCGTCTCAGCGGTCATGCGCGGCACCATCCTCCAGGCCGCCACCCCAGATTACCTGCGCGGACGCCTCCAGGGCGTCTTCATCGTGGTGGTGACGGGGGGACCGCGTTTGGGCGACGTTGTGACGGGAGGCGGGTCCGCCATCGTCGGGGAAGGCTGGACTGCGGTGATCGGCGGACTGGCGTGCATCGCGGGGGTGTGGATACTAATGCGTTGGCAACGTGGCTTCGCTCACTACGACTCCCTGCACCCCATCCCTTAGGCTTGGACCACGGCAGCCCGGGGAGACCAACAACCATATGACCGACCTGATCGACACCACGGAAATGTACCTCCGCACCATCTACGAACTGGAGGAGGAGGGAATTGTTCCGCTGCGCGCCCGGATCGCGGAGCGGATCGGGCATTCCGGGCCCACCGTGTCGCAGACGGTTGCCCGCATGGAGCGGGACGGCCTGGTCAAGGTCCGCGACGACCGCCACCTCGAACTCACGCCCGTGGGCCGCACCCGCGCTACCCAGGTGATGCGCAAACACCGGCTCGCCGAACGCCTGTTGACGGACGTCATCGGCCTGGACTGGGAGTACGTCCACGACGAGGCGTGCCGCTGGGAACATGTGATGAGCGAGGCGGTGGAACGCCGCCTGGTCGAGGTGTTGGATCGCCCGCAACTGTCGCCCTATGGCACGCCCATACCCGGTCTCGATGAGTTGGGCGTGGATCGTCTGGAGGTCGGCTTCTTGGACGGTGTTCACCGTTTGGACGATGCCGTCCCACCATCTGGTCCCGATCCGTCGCCTGTCGCGGTGAAGGTGGCGCGGTTGGGGGAGTCGCTTCAAACCGACGCCGAGCTGTTGACCCGGTTTGCCGCGGCCGAAGCGCTTCCTGGGCGGTCCGTGGAAGCGTGGGCCAACCCCAGCGCGACGGTTTGGTTCATGCGGCGGGCTGGGAACGGCATCGTCCTTGAATTGCCCAGTGACCTCGCGGTACACGTGTTCGTGGCGCGTGAGCGGTAGAGGCCGGTGGGTATGATCACGCATCGGCATTTCAATGGTCTGAAGACTGCTTTACTGTTTGGGGTTTTGTGGGCGGCGCTGCTCGGTATCGCGATGCTCGTGGCCGGTGGACGGTACATATTGTGGTTCGCGGGTTTCGGGGTGGCGATGACCGCGTATTCGTACTGGAACTCGGACAAGATCGCGATTCGGGCTATGCGGGCGCGGCCTGTCTCGCGGTCGGAGCAGCCGGCGATGTACCGGATCGTGAGTGAACTCACGGCCCCTCTGGGGGTGCCGATGCCGGCCCTATACGTGTCGCCCACGGCCGCACCCAATGCGTTTGCGACCGGGCGAAGCCCGAAGCATGCCGCTGTGTGCTGCACCGAAGGGATTTTGGGATTGCTCAGCGAGCGGGAGCTGCGAGGGGTACTTGGGCACGAACTGATGCACGTTTACAACCGGGATATTCTGACCTCATCGGTCGCGGCGGCGGTGGCCGGGGTGATCACGTCGCTGGCGCAGTTCTTTATGTTCTTTGGGGGCGGGACGCGAGATCGAGGCCGCGATTCGGGGGCGGCTGGGGTGATCGCGTCGATCCTGGTGGTGATCCTTGCGCCGATCGCGGCGACCTTGATCCGATTGGCGATCTCGCGGACGCGGGAATACGACGCGGACGAGGACGGCGCCAAACTGACTGGCGATCCGCTGGCGTTGGCTTCGGCGCTGACCAAGCTGGAGCGGGGGATCGACGCTCAGCCGTTGGCCCCGGACCCGAACCTGGAGGACGTTTCGCACATGATGATCGCCAACCCGTTCCGGACGGGCGGAGCGGTCTCGCGGCTGTTCTCGACTCATCCCTCCACGCAGGAGCGGGTGGAGCGGCTGCGTGGGATGGCCGGCCTGGAGTAGCGCGGAGGCGGGTCCACCTCGCTTGCGTGAACTGAGTAGGGTTCCCAAATGGCCAGCGACCTAGGTGTGCTTGGTGTTCGAGATGCTGACGTTTGGGCTGACTTTCCACAAGGGAAAGCGGAGGGAGGTTT
>JAIRXV010000054.1 GCA_031268115.1 Bifidobacteriaceae bacterium | reverse complement strand
CATTCGGCGGCCCTCAACTTTGGCGACTGCTTTTCCTACGCTCTGGCCGCAGAGCGGGCAGAGCCCCTGTTGTTCGTCGGGCAGGACTTCATCCACACCGATCTCCGGCCGGCCTGGCTCCCGGTAGAAAGCGACCGGCCCGACTGACGCCGGAGAGCAGCTGCTGGTCACTCATGAATGCGCTTACCGAACGCGGGCCACCAGAGTCCGCGCATCTAGGTGGTCGGCCGATAAGGCGGCCGACCACCGCGTCAGCTGGCGAGGGCGAAGCCCGGACCAGCTGAAACGCGGCGGGTAGCATCGCTCGGACGGCGCTTCTCAGCGTCGGCCTAGTCGCGGTCCGCGCCGCCATCCGCGAGGGAGCGGATAGCGTACCGAATGCCGACAGGCGGAGCCGACCCGGATCTGCGCTCGTTCCTCAGCTGGGATCGGGGATCGTATTCACCGAATCCTATGGTATCCGGGGATCGTATTCACCGAATCTCCGGTTTGGTATAGACTGGTTTGATGATTCAACGCGCCTTGGAGGCGGTCATCCGCGGTCGGCTGGGCGGCCGCAAGGCGATCATCTTGATGGGCGCCCGGCAAGTCGGGAAGACCACGCTGCTGCGGTCAATGCTCGGCGAAGAAGAGGGCGTCTTGTGGCTCAACGCCGACGAGGTCCGCGTTCGTGTGATGTTCGAGGACCTGAGCGCCGCTGGGTTCGCTCCCTACATAGCCGGATACCGGACGGTGGTGGTGGACGAGGCCCAGCGCGTCGAAGACATCGGCATCAAGCTGAAGATCCTGCAGGACGCCTTCGGCGGCGAGGTCCAGGTAATCGCCACCGGCAGCTCGTCGTTCGAGCTGGCCAACCACATCAACGAGCCGATGACGGGGCGCAAACGCGAATTCCGGTTGTTCCCTCTGACGGCGGCGGAGATGGTGGCGCATCACGGCCTCTTCGCCGAGGAAGACATGTTGGAGTCGAGGCTGCGCTACGGCTGGTACCCGGACGTGGTGACCCATCCCGAAGAGGCACAGGAGTTGCTGGTGGAACTGGCTGGCGACAACCTCTTCAAAGACGTTCTCAGGCTCCGGGACATCCGCCGGCCCGCGGCATTGGAACGGCTGGTGCGGGCGCTGGCGTTCCAGGTGGGCTCGCAGGTCAACCTGACTGAGCTGGGTTCGCTTGTGGGGCTGGACAAGAACACGGTCGAGTCTTACGTCCGCCTGCTGGAACAGGCCTACATAGTGTTCCGGGTGGGTTCCTTCGCGCGCAATCTGCGGAACGAGCTGACGGCATCGTCCAAGCTGTTCTTCTACGACGTAGGCATCCGCAACGCCTTGATCGGCGACTTTTCCCCTCCGGGCGGCCGCGGAGACATCGGCGCGCTGTTCGAAAACTTTGTCATCGCCGAACTGGTGAAGGCCGCTGGAGGCGCCGCAGGGCGGTTCTGGCGCACCCAGTCCCGCCAAGAGATCGACTACGTGGTGGGCGAACCGGGGGCTCTGTCCGCCTACGAGGTCAAGTGGAATCCCCGCGCCCGCGCCAGATGGCCGTCCGCCTTTGTCGAGGCCTACCGGCCGGTCGCGCAGACAGTGGTGAACCGCGACAACGCCATCCGCGTGGTCTCAGGACCGCTAGCCTGACGGCTCGCCCCCGCAGATCGCGGCCAGCCCACCTTGAGGCCCGTATTGGCAGTGGACGGCCAAGAAGGACTGTAAGAGGATCACACGGCGGCTGACCCAGCTCCAGGCCCGCGCCTGCCAGCAACGGATCGACAACGAAGGGCGCCCACGCGCCATCGTCCCTCGAACCGCTGACGCGCTCACCAACAAGACCAAGGCCTAAACGCAAGGTTTAGCATACGGACGGGTACGAGGGGCCCAATCGTCAGGTGCAGGCGAAGGTGTATTGGCCCCGCCCCTTCTTCCTGGTGAACTCAAGAGCAACTCGACCGCCGACGGTCTCGCTGGTCGGTTGAGGCAGGGGCGGTCGGTGCCGCCTTTGGTCTTGAACTGAGTAAAAGGAGGCAACGTTGTGGAATCAATCCGATCTGCCTAGCGTGCCCTTGCGGGCGCAACGGCCGTGGCCATGTTCGCGTTAGAGCTGGCCGCCGCACCGATGTCGGTGACGTTGTGGCGGGACAGAACCACCGCGCAGGGAGCGTCTTACTGCAGGGCGAACGCGCATGCTACGGCCGAGTCGGTCCTCCGGGGTTAAGGCGGGGGCGGCTGGGCGCGCCTATCGAGGGACCGCTGATTCATGCGCGATGCGCAATTCCCCATCCCTTGCAGCGCGCATAGGTTCGGTGACACAACGACCAAGGGCGGCGCCGGGGGTGCCTCCGAGCGGCGGCCCGGTCACGGCAGCGATAACCGACCCAGCCACCGAAAGAAGGCAGTCAGAGATGACCAACACCAGTTTCGTGAAATGGCCCACATTCGAGCAGATTCAGGAGATGTTCGCCGAGTTGTTCCACATCACCCGGCGCGACGACGGAGTCGTCACGGTGCAGATGCATTGCAATGACGGGCCCCTCATATGGTCGATGGAGATGCATGACGCGATCGGCAAGATGTGGCGAATGCTCGGGACCGACCGTGACACCGAACTGATCATCTTCACTGGCACGGATGACGTGTGGGTGACGGATTTCGAGGCGGAGTCGTGGTTGGCGGAGACGCTGGACCCCGCGGGCACCCGCTACGAGCACATGTTCATTGACGGGCGCCGCATGCTGATCGCCCAGATCCATGACGTCGAAGTGCCCACGCTGGGCGTGCTGTCCGGCTCGGGCGGCCACAGCGAACTGGCGCTGATGTGCGACTTCGCCATCGCAGCCGATGACTTGAAGGTGCTCGATCCGCATGTCTTGGTTGGTAACGTACCCGGCGACGGCATCCACAGTTGCTTCATGCGGCTGATGCCGCCGCGCATGGCCGCCTGGTACTTGATGACGGGCGAGGTTATGACCTCAGAGCAACTCCTGCAATATGGCCTGGTCTCGGAGATTGTGCCGCGAAATCGGCTGATGGACCGCGCCTACGAGATCGCCGATCTGCTTATGAAGCAGCCGCGTGTGATGCGCCGGTTGTCGACACAGATTGTCCGTCGCCCCTGGAAGCAGCAGATCGTGGATGACCTCGACATGGCTTTCGGGACGGAGATGTTCGGGATGTTCACGGACGACCAGGCCCACTCGTTCATGCCATCCATGAACCAGTTGCTGGGTCTCGACCCGGACTACAAGGGCAACACTGGCCTGCCCGCGGGCGAGACGCGCGAATCGATGCAGGAGAAGATCCGCCAGCGCATTGCCGCGGGCGAGGTCTGAGCCGGACCGACTGCGAGAGGACCGAGCGGTGATCTGCGACGAGCGCCGGGTCCATGACCGGCGCGCGGCGCCGCGGTCAGGGGCCCAGACGATGGCAGGACCTGGCCACGGACAGGAAGTGTTTGGTCGCGGGCGCGGCTCGGTCCTTACTCGTCAGAAGGTACCAAGTGGCCCAAGCGCTCGGCTCAGAGATCTCAGAAGTGACGAACTCGCCGGCCGCGACACGGTGCTCCACAGCGGTCCGCGGCATGATCGCGATGGCGTCGGAGAACGCGACGCGCAGCAACGCCGACAGCGAGTTCGGGCAACCCACGAAGATGGTCTGGGCATCGGGCGACTGGCGGGCGGCCAGTTTGAGTCGGCGTACCGTTTCGGGGTCGCCGACCGCTGGCACGGCCACTACCCGGCCCAGCAGATCATTGAGGCCCACTGTCGCGGCCAGTGGCGCGGCGGAGTCGGCCCGCGCGACCGCGACCAGCGGGTCGCGTCCTATCGGTATCGCTTCGATCCGATCGCTCGCAGGCACCATAAAGTCCAGAGTCAGGCCGATGTCGTAGACACCGTTGAGGATGGCATCCGCCACCGCCTCGAAGGACAGGTCGTCCACCAGAAGCTGGATATCGGGGTGGCGCTCGCGGAAACGCTCCACGATGTGGCTCAGACGCGAGCGGAACTCGGAAACGGTGGCGATGGCCAACGGCTCGGCGTGGCCCTGTTTAGCGGCGTCAACCCGTCGGATGACGGTGTCGAAGTGGCCGATCAGAAGAGGGCAGTGGGCGTAGAGGACCGATCCGGCCTTGGTCAGAGAGACGCTGCGCGTGTCGCGGTCGAAGAGCTTCACCCCGAGTTCGGTCTCGAGGTTGGCGATCTGGCGGCTCAGAGTCGACTGGCTGACGAAGAAGTGCGAAGCGGC
>JAIRXV010000035.1 GCA_031268115.1 Bifidobacteriaceae bacterium | reverse complement strand
GCCATGGCCACCCGGCTCACACCCCCGTAACCACCTCGCTCTCAGACCGTGGAATAAGCACCCCTCCCCAACCGCCACTGTCACCTCTCCTCCGGCTCGGTCCCGGTGCCCTCCTCTCCTCTCCTCTCCCCTCCGGCCCGGCCCCCGCCCCGCGCCGCCCGGAGAGTCCCCGGAGAGTCCCCGGATTTCGGCCGGCCTCGCGCTTCGGGTTCGTGTAGGCGGTCGGGAGCACGTGTTGTCTTCCAGGTCGGCGGAGGGTGGCTCGCGCTTCGGGTTCGTGTAGGCGGTCGGGAACACGCAATCGTGCGATGGGTCCACCTCCAGCCGACTCGCAGGGTGCGCCGGGCGCGGCGTGTCTGTGGCGTGCGGGGCGGGCGCACCTTATGCTCGTTACCGGACCCGAAGGCTTCCCCGATTCCAGCAACCCAAGTGAGGCCCAGGCACATCTGTGATTCGATTCAACAACGTCACCAAGGTTTACACGCGCGGCCAGCGCCCGGCGTTGGACCACGTCACCGTGGAAATCGAGCGCGGCGAGTTCGCGTTCTTGGTGGGTGCTTCAGGGTCGGGCAAGTCCACCATGCTGGCGTTGGTGCTGCGCCAAGAGCGCGCCAGCTCCGGCACTGTCTATGTGCTGGGGCAGGATGTCTCCAAGCTAGCCGATCGCAAAGTGCCGTTTTTCCGTCGCCAGATCGGTGTGGTGTTCCAGGATTTTCGGCTCTTGGAGAACAAGACGGTGTTCGAGAACGTCGCGTTTGCGATGCAGGTGATCGGCCAGCCGCGCCACTCGATTCTCTCCGTGGTGCCAGACGTGCTGTCCCTGGTTGGGTTGGAGGGCATGGGTAAGCGGTTGCCGCATGAGCTGTCCGGTGGGGAGCAGCAGCGTGTCGCGATTGCCCGTGCCGTGGTCAATCGGCCGCAGATCCTCCTCGCGGACGAACCGACGGGCAACCTCGACCCCTTGACCTCTGAGGGAATCATGGCGGTGCTGGATCGGGTCAACCAGACCGGTACCACTGTTGCGATGGCAACGCACGATGTCGGCCTCGTCAACGAGATGCGCCGCCGCGTCATCGAATTGGTCGATGGCGCCATCGTCCGCGACGAATCGTCCGGCAGGTACGGCGCCGGTCACCTGGGAGGGACTCGCAAGCCATGAGGTTCCGATTTGTCCTCGGTGAGATCGGGGCCGGCTTCCGCCGGAACCTAACGATGATCAGCGCGGTCATTCTGGTCACTTTCGTCTCGTTGGCGTCGGTTGGTTCGGCGCTGCTGCTTCAGATGCAGATCGACAAGCTGAGGGGTGAGTGGTACGGGAAGGTCGAGGTTTCGGTTTGGCTGTGTCCAGCGCAAGACTTGGGTGGGCAAGTATGCACCGATGGGCCAGTCACGCAGGATCAACAGAATGTGATTGAGGCGCGCCTTCACTCCGAGGAACTGACACCCTACGTGTCGGATTACACGGTCGAAACTGCCGAAGAAGTCTACGAAGAATTCCAATCGACCTATGGGCATGTCGATTGGTCCAGTGGTGTCACTCCCGATGCGTTGGGCCCGGTCATACACGTCAAGTTGGTCAACCCAGACGATTACCAGGTGGTTGAGGAAGCTGTCACGGGTCAACCGGGTGTGTACCAAGTCCGCGACCAGTCAGAATTGCTCTCGCCGCTTTTCGACATCCTCGGCAAGGCCCAGGTCGCGGCCCTCGCCGTGGCGGCAGTGTTGATGGTGGCCGCGATCCTGCTCATCAGCACGACGATCCGTCTGTCCGCGATGAGCCGCCAGAAGGAAACGGGCATCATGCGTTTGGTGGGGGCGTCGAACCTGTTCATACAGCTGCCGTTCATGTTGGAGGGGGCGGTGGCGGCGCTTCTCGGGTCTGCGCTGTCCGTCGCCACACTGTGGGTAGTCGGCAAGTTTTGGCTGGTAGGATGGATGTCGGAGAGCTTTGGGACGCTCTTGAGCCGCGTCAACCCGTCCGATGTGTTCGTGGTCGCGCCTTGGCTGGTGCTCATGGCGGTGGTGTTGGCGGCCCTGTCCTCTGTGCTCACGCTCAGACGCTTCACTAAAGTGTGAGGCGATGGGAAGAAAGCATCGCTCTGCACCGTGGCGTTGGCCGGTGCGCGAATCGGGTCGGCGTCTCGCGGCGGCGTTTGCGGCGTCGGCGCTGTTGTGCGCCGCGATACTGACCGCGGGCCCGGCCGCCGCCAAGAAGGACCGCGACGAACTCGAATCGGAGCGTGAGGCGAACCTGGCCAAGATCGATGAGATCAGCCACGAATTGGAGGGAGTTGGCGACAAACTCGCAGGCGTGTACATCTCCTTGAAGAAGACCGAAGCCCAGCTGCCGGTCGCTCAGGCGGATGCCGCTGAAGCGCTAGACGTCTACGTCAAGGCGAAACGCGAGCACGAACAAATAGTGGAGGACCTCAAGGAAGCCGAGGATCTCCAAGCCGCTATTCAAGAGGAGATTGTGGCGGCGCAGGACCGTGCCGCCGAAGCCAAGCGGGCTTTGGGTGAGATAGCGCGGCTCACCATGATGCAGGAGCCGCTGGCCGAGTCGGATCTGGTACTTCTGCTGGGCGCCACCGATTTGTCGGAGCTGGACGCCACCTACATAGCCGCCGATGCCGTTGCCCGCACCCGCGCAGAAACGTTGCGTGTGGCCCAGGAAGACGCGGCCACGAACAAGAACCGCGAGGCCCGTCTCGCGGCCGTGGCCGACGACATCGCGGGTTTGGTTGAGCGTGCGCGCGCCGCTTTGGATGCGGCAGAGGAAGCAAAGGTCAAAGCCGAAGACGCCCAGGCGGAACTTGAGGGGCTAATCGCGAAACAACAGTCCGATGCCCAGGTATTGGAGTCTCAAAGGGCCGCCCTTGAGGAACAGCAGCAAGAGATTGAGGCCCGCCAGGTCGCGATCCAATCGGACCTTATGGCTTTAGCGGACCTGGAGAAAGCACGCGCGCCCGATGGCGGCCCTCCCTTTACGCCCAGCATGTTCGGCTGGCCGCTTTCGAGCCTCGTGTTGACAAGCCCGTTTGGCTGGCGAACCCACCCGATACTGGGAACCAATCGGATGCACACTGGGGCGGACTTTTCTGCGGCCTGTGGGACGCCGATCTACGTGACGGCCGACGGCACGGTCATCGACGCCTACT
>JAIRXV010000370.1 GCA_031268115.1 Bifidobacteriaceae bacterium | reverse complement strand
CGCGCGAGAAACCGGGCCGATGGCGAATCGTGGTGGGGCCGGGCGGCGTGGGACCCCCACCGCCCAAGCGGGCGTGCCCTCGGTTCTTCCTTGTCCGCGTACTTGGCCCCTGTCGGTGTGCCGCCTAGGTGGGCGCGCCGAGGCGCGTCAGCAAGGGGTTACAGACATCCGCTGGAGTGGGGCGGGCTACCCGGCTGTGCGGCGGGGGATGGTCAGGCACTCTTCCTCGAATGCCTCTATGTCGGTTTGGCGGTAGCGGACGATCCCACGCGGTTTGACATAGGCCGGGCCGTATCCCAGGGAGCGCCAGTGGGCGAGGGTGGACACCGGCACGGCCCACCGGTCGGACAGTTCGGTCGTGGTCAACGTGTTGTGGTTCACGGCGGTCTTGGTCTCCTTCGGGGTTTGGGAAAGCCGGAACACCTTCCTGGCAGTCAGGTACACGCGCCTGACCGTAACCGCATCAAGGAGACCGCAGTGGCCAGGGCATGGGTGGAGGACCGTTGGATGAGCGCCACCAGGCGGAAGACCGCGTTCTGGGGTAAGGGCCAACGTTGGCGGGTCCGGTGGCGCGACGAGACCGGGGAACAGGTCCGGTTACGAGCCAAAGCGTTCACCCGCAAATCCGACGCGACCGAGTTCGCCGCGAAACTCGACAACGATATCCGCGCGTCGGTCTACCGGGACCCCGACCTGGGCAAAGCCACGTTCGGTGAGGTCGCCGCCGAATGGTTCGCCGCGCACATGCGTATCCGGGACGCCACCGCCCCGCGGTACGAACGCGAACTGCGGATGTACATGATCCCCAAGTTCGGCCAGCGGCCCATCAACACGATCACCCCGGCGGACCTGGCCGCGCGGGTTTCAGAACTCCTCCAAGGCATCGCCCCGGCCCGCTACCGGGTCAGGGGCTCCAACCCGCCCGTGAACCTACCGGTCGCACCCATGCGCTCGCGCCTGTCTCCCGCGTCCATCGAGCACATGGTCACCGTCCTGGGTGCGATCTTCAAGTGGGCGATCCTGACAGACCGGATCGTCAAGAACCCGACCCTCGCCCTGTCCATCCCCCGGCCCGTCCCAGCCGACCACGTGTACTTGACCCACACCCAAGTCCGGGACCTGGCCGAAGCCGCCCAGGCCGTCACCGCAGACCGCCAGGACGCGCTGCTCGTGTACACCCTGGCCTACACCGGGATACGCATCAACGAAGCCCTCGCCGTCAAAACCGCGAAACTCGACACCGCCGCCCAGCGCATCCGTGTGGTCCAAACCTGGACCAAAACCCGCGACGGCAAGCGCCAACTCGGCCCACCCAAGAGCTTCGAGCGGCGCACCGTACCCCCACCGGTATTCCTCGCCGCCGAACTGGCCACCCTAGCCAAAGACCGCAAACCCGGAGACTTCCTGTTCCAAGCCAAGAGAGGCGGACCCGTCCACGACCACAACTGGCGTCCCCAAGTGTGGAACAAAGCCGTCACCGAAGCCGGACTCGACGGACTGGACCTGACCCCCCACAAGCTCCACCACGCCCGCGCGCAAAAGGCCCGCGAAGACGCATCCGAGCACTCCCAGCCAATCGCATACCTCGTTGCGCAGCGGATCGCCTCGCGCGCCGTCTCGTTGTCCGCGGAAGCATAGACGCCTGTGGTGGCGATGTGCGCGCGGCCGAGGAACTCCTTGATGTGGGCAACAGCCGTTTGTGCGGCAAAGCGTTAGCCCGAATCCGAGCGTTTCCGCTGCTCAGAGCCGTGCCGAGTTGGGGTGGTGGGTGAGGGATTCGAACCCCCGAAGGCTTTGCCGTCTGATTTACAGTCAGATCCCTTTGGCCGCTCGGGCAACCCACCGCGATCCCATCCGAAGACTCCCTCCGGACGGCAACGACACACCATACTAGGCGATGGGCCCTGCACACCAACCCAACGACGAAAGGACATGCCATGGCCGCCGACTCCTCGTTCGACATCGTTTCCAAGGTCAACCGCCAAGAGGTGGACAACGCCCTGAACCAAGCCGCCAAAGAGGTCGCCCAGCGCTACGACTTCAAGGGCACTGGGGCATCTATTGCCTGGTCAGGACAAGATATCGTCATGTCCGCCAACTCTGAAGACCGCGTCAAGGCCGTGCTCGATGTCCTTGAAACCAAGCTCGTGCGCCGCGGCGTCTCACTCAAGTCCCTCGACGCGTCCGAGCCGCGCCAATCCGGCAAGGAGTACCGGATTGTGGGCCAAATCAAGGAAGGCCTGGCCCAAGATGCCGCCAAGAAGATCGCGAAGATCATCCGCGACCGCGGCCCCAAGGGAGTCAAAGCGAGCATCGCCGGCGACGAGATCCGCGTCACATCCAAGTCCCGCGATCAGCTCCAGGACGTGATCGCCCTACTCAGAGACGAAGAGCTGGATGTCGCCCTCCAGTTCACCAACTACCGCTGAACTGGGCTTACACCAGCTGATCCGCCGCGCGGTCCGCGGCTTTGCCGGGAACACCGCACTCAGGGGTGACCAGTTGAACTCCCTGTTCCCGCCCAACGGCCATCGCGGGACCATCCACGATGAAGACGCCGGGATGTGGCCTGTAGATGAATCCCGCTGGCCTTGGGGCGTCTGCGTCTAGGCGAACCGGGATCCAGGGGGTTGCCATGGTTCGTTCGGGACCTCCCACCAGCGTCGCAAGGCCCGCGCCCTCGACGGCGGCGCGAGCGGCCGCCGCCTGAGCGCGGACGCGACTCAGACTCCAGCCTTGGAAGGTGCGCACCGCTTCGGCGGTGGTTCGAGCGCTGACGCGAACCCCCACGGTGCTCCGATAGATCCGTTCCCGCAGATTGGGGTCATCGGTCACCAGGAAAGCTCCAGGCGCCCGGGGCCGACCGCCCCCGATGCCGGACCCAAACTGGACAACACCCACCTCACCCATCGCACCAACCTGCCTGCCCGCAAACGCGCTTCCAGTCGCCGTTGCCCCATTCTCGATCACGGGGATATCGACCCGGCTCCAAATGCCCGGGGTGTCCGCTGCCACTCCCCATGGATTGTCCACCAAGATCGCCCCAGTCCGCGAATCAACGGCTCGCCCCACGGCGTCGGGATCAAGCGTCAACGTGTTCGGATCGACAGGCACCACGACCGGATCGGCTCCCACCGACGCGATGGCGGCCCAGCTCGATCTTGCACAGACCTGACCGATGACCACCGAGCATGGCTTGAAGGCGCCACCGGCAACAAGGGCGGTCCTCAGCGCAAAACCGGTGGACGGCACCAGGATGGCGTCGCGCGCCCCTAAGAGGCTTGCCACACCCCGTTCCGTTTCGCGCACGACGCACCGACTCGCACCACAATACGTGGGGCACGGACGGCCCGCTCGACGTTCGACGCATCCCTCGATGCTTTGCGAGCCAGTCGCACACCCGAGACGGCAACTCGCTGGAGGCGATGCCCCCAGCGTCGTGGCTGTAACGTCCGACCCGCTAACGCCCGTAAACGCAACCCGCCCTCCGGGCGGCGTCGTTCCTCGTTGGACATCGCTGAAATCTGGCTGCCAAGTGCCCATTGTGGCCCTCTTCCCGCGGTCGCCGGCGAAGAAAGCGGGATCATTTCGCCGTGTATGGACGACCGCCTTGTTCAAACCCTAACAATAGCCCCTCTCAGCGATTTCTCCAAACCATCGTATCGCGCAACGCGCCGCCACTTCTCGCACAAACAAGCCACGGCCGATAATTCCGTCGAAACCAGTTCACCGCGCTACGCAACAGTGTCTCTTCGTCATTGTTTGGGACCGCACACGTATGCCGTCGACATGTTGGCGCGCATCGTGTGCATTCTCCGACGGAACCTGCCAACGCCCGCTAAGCAGCCGTTGGCACACGGCCGCAGCGCCTCGCGCATAACGCCACCGATGGGCAGAACTTCCCACTTTTCCTTGCGGTCCAAACTCGGTATAGTAGCCCCTTAGACGGTCCATCCAGCTACGCACCCGCCACCGGAGGAGGTTTCGCGATGACTCATCCTGACAGTCCACCGAACAACGACCCCGCGTGGAGACTCGCGTTGGCGCTCAAGGCATCGGGCCAGCGGGTTGGGCTTCAGAAGGACAAGCTCGGCAGGATTGTTCCCCTTGAAGCCCTCCTTCGCGTCACAGCAGTTGTCCAGGAAATCGACGCCGGCAAACCCCAGGTCGACGCAGTCTGGAACTACATACAGGCCCGGATCAACGACTCCTTGGATATCGAGACCATCCAGCTAGTTGTACACCTCGGTCCCACCATCGCTGGGTGGCCCGAACGCTGTGCGGCACAGGGGTTGCCACAAATGGACATGCTATGCAGCGACAGCCTGACCCGGCGTCGCAATTGGTTCACGGAACATGGCGTCCAAGTGGCTGGCCTACTAGGTTCCACCGTCCCAACAGCGGTCAGCGTGGGCTCACAGCGCCGCCCAGAGGTCCTCAACAGAATCCTTCACGAGTTCGCGAAGCGCCTGCTCCGGCCCCCCGAGGAGGCAACCGGCAGGCGGCCCTCGGCCCTTGTCTTCGGGGGCGCGGTAGCCGATGTTGTGCTTACCTCACTGCACAACGGCCTTCCCGAACCCGGAACATCCCTCCAACTCGCGTCCGTCGAGACCAGGGCCGGCGGCAAGGGCCTCACCCAGGCGGTAGGCCTGTCCAAAATGGGATTCAAGGCGCATATCGTTGCCCCGATCTCAGATTCGCAGGACGCCCTGATCGTGCGCCGATGCCTCGAGGAAATGCACGTTGAAACATACTTAATGCAGGTCTCAGGCGAACGAACCCCCTCGGCATATATTTTAGAGTTTGCCAATCAACCGGGACGTGTCCTAGCCTACATGAACGAGCGCCAGGTAAGACTGTCGCACGAGTACATTGCTCAAACCATCGACCATTTCGCGGAGCGATCGCTCGATGCGGTGTTGCTCTCGTTCGAACTCCCCCTCGAAACGGTTGACGAAATCCTCGAAAGAATACCGACACTCAAGACGAAGAACCCCGGCCTCTATGTGATCGTAACGCCGTCGCCGCGTTACGAGGCAAATGCGCTCACGCCGCTCGCACGCGGCAATATCGACTACCTGGTCGCAAGTGAATGGGAGGCGCGCGGTATTCTTACGCCCACCTGGCTTGGATCGCCAGACGCCATGGACTTCTCCCACGCCACGCCCGAAGAGTTGGCGCGCGCCATCCAAACAAAGCTGGGCATCGCCAACGTCTGCCTGGCGAGCGATGATATGTTGCGCGTCTTTCTCGGCCACCGGGAACCCCTTTGTGCCAGGTGGGCAACTCAGATGAGCACAAACCGCACCAACGGTCGGGACATAATTTGTGCGGCCCTGAGCTGCTGCCTCACCCAAGAGCCCAAAGGGGAATTGAACCAGGAAGACATCTTGTTTATGGCAGCTGCTTCGAATGTCTATGTATCGGGTCAGGCACATGCTCAACACATGCCGGATCTTCATGCCGTACGCTCACACCTGGACAATAATCGCGAGGCGATTTTTCCCGCAAACCCGCCGGCATATTCGCCGCCAAAGGAGGAAGTAATAGATGACAACTAAGTGGACAGCGCCCCCCAGAGGCAAGTCGCGTGGACTAAGAACCACAGGCCCAATCGCAGAGGCGAACGAGCTAAGCCCCCAAGCTACAAGCACGCGGCCTTCGGGAACAAGAAATAGGCTTTAGGGACGACCAAGCGACCCCATGTGGGAGTCATTCCCGTGCCCGCTTGCGGTATTGTCGCCGGGCCCCAACACTAGAGATCGGAACGAGAGTTCATATGCAGGGATTCTTGGAGCATTCGCTCCATCTTCAGCATTGGCGCAACGCAAAGTCGTTCGTCGAGGACACGGCAGAAAGACCAGCGTGGGTTCTAACATCGGGGGACCCACAGTCGGGTGACTTAGTCAGAATTCACTCTCGATGCGTCTACGGCGAACTGGGCGGCTCAATGGATTGTGACTGCGGCTACCAACTCCAACAGGCCATGGCATTGATCGAGAGGGCCGGTGCGGGCGTGCTTATCTACCTCGACCAGGAGGGACGCGGATCCGGCTTGGCCAACAAGGCCCGAGGATATCGACTGACCCAAACCCGTGGCGTAGACACGTTTCAGGCGTATCGCGAGCTCGATCTGCCGGAGGACCAGCGCGATTACGCCGTGGCAGTCAAAGCGCTCCAGGGCCTTGGATTGACGGCCATCCGACTCCTCACCAACAACCCCCAAAAGGTTCTGGAAGTCGCACGCGCGGGAATCCAGGTGGAGCGAGTCCCGCTGGTCCCGCCGGAGTGGGCCGAGTCACGCGACTACATCCAGGCCAAGCGCGCCCGCGGCCACTTGGTTTAGCCGTCCCAGTGCGAAGCACCGAACCCCAACGCCACCCGCCTCCGCGAGGGCCGCGCCAAGGGCCTCGAAGGCTCGGCGGGGTACTTGTAGACTTCGATAACACTTTGGTCCGGACCGCTGCGATACGGGGCCCGCTTCTGGAAGACACACTCAACCAGTGGGCTGGCCGGGCGCCGCTCGGCCTCGCGGCGCGGCTAGCTCGGGGAGTGCCCTTCGCTGAGGTTGTAAGCCCGTGGGTGCCGATGCCGCAGCTGGGCCGCTTCCTCGACTATTACACGGCGCGAATGGCCGAAGTTCCCACCGCACTATGCCCAGGTGTTCGCCCATTCCTCGAACGGCTTCACGAGACCGCCACCCCCGCCGCCATCGTCTCGGCCAGCCTGCGCCGGCTTGTCGAAGCCGATCTCATAGCCATGGGCATATCGGATCGAGTAGCGACGATCTTCGCATCGGACGGCCAGCGATTCGTC
>JAIRXV010000297.1 GCA_031268115.1 Bifidobacteriaceae bacterium | reverse complement strand
CCCACCGACAACACCGCCCCCACCGGCAAACCCACCCACCCCCAGCTAATCGGCCGAAACCCCGACCCCCTTATACGCGGGCCGAATGACATCGCCTATGAGGGCCAAACGCTCATCGGCGTGGATGAAGGCACCGCGAACGGCCGCCACCGTGGCATCGCAGACATCGCGCAGGGTCCATCCGGCCTCACCCATTAGGGCTGTTATCTCGCGGGTCATCGACGTACCGGACATCAAGCGGTTGTCCGTGTTGACGCTCACGGGCAAACCCATCCGCAGCAGGGGCGTGATCGGGTGCGCGGCGATCGACTCGACCGCCCCAGTTTGAACGTTGGACGATGGGCACATCTCTAAGACCACGCCCCAATCGCGTATCCAGTTTGCCAACGCTCCCAATTGCGCGAACTCTCCGCCCACGGCCCCACTGCCTGCCTTTGCGCCGACGCCTTGTCCGCCCTGGGGCATTGGGTGCGATGCCGCCGGGGCCACAGGAACCCCAAGCGCAACTGGCCCACCGAGGAACCCGCCCCCGTCCCATGGCCCGGCCGGACTGCCGGGCAAGCCAAGACCGGCGATGTCCTGCACTATCGCCACCCCATGCCCGATCCGCCGGGCATGAGCTTTTGTCACCGCTTCCCATATAGAACTGAGATCGCCGGCCTCGCCCGCATGGACCGTGACCGGGAGGCACGCCTCCGCCAACAAGTCGAACGCCGCCAAATGGTGCGGCACCGGAAAACCAACCTCGGGGCCGGCGATGTCGTACCCCACCACCCGCTTCCGGTTCGCCACCGCCAGCCGAGCGACTTCCTCGGACCGGTCCGCCTGCCGCATCGCGTCGAGCAACAGGCCGACCCGGATGGTGTTGCCGCGATGAGAAGCCTCGACGGTGCCCTCGTCAAAGCCGGCGAGTACGGCATCGACCACCCCTTGCAGACCCATGCCACCGCGAACGTGCTGTTCAGGAGCGAAACGCAACTCGGCATAGACCACACCGTCCGCCGCCAGATCAACCACGGCCTCCCGTGCCACCCGCGTCAACGCCTCCGCCGTCTGCATCACCGCCACCGTGTGCGCAAACGTCTCCAAGTAGCGCTCAAGCGCGCCAGCGCTCGCCGCCTCCACGAACCACTCCCGCAAAGCGTCCGGCTCCGAAGTCGGCAACCGGTGCCCGGCCGCCTGCGCCAACTCGATCACGGTGGCAGGGCGCAAGCCGCCGTCCAGGTGGTCGTGCAACAGCACCTTGGGCAGCTGGCGCAGCACCGAAGCGTTCGCCTCAGGCCCCCCGCCCGCCCGTCCGCGAGGCCCGCTCAGGGGAGATGAAAGCGAAACGCGGGTGCCGCCATCGGCCACGGGTGAACCGTCGAGGTGAGAAGCCATACCGCCACGCTACCGGGCGCGCCGGTCAGAGACGGGCGGCAAGGGCGGTGGCGGCTAGCACCTGGACGCCCACGGGAATGGCGCCTTCATCGACATCGAAATCGCCCTGATGCAGGTCAAAGGTGGGTCCACCGGGACGGCGCGTGCCCAGCCGCATCAACGCACCTGGAACATGACGCAGATACCAAGCGAAATCCTCCCCGCCGAGGGACTGTTCCGCGATCCCCACGCCCCGCTCGCCCAGCATCGCCCGCCCCACACCGGCTATCAGCGCGGCCATGTGGTCGTCGTTGGTGACCGGGGGGACGCCGCGCTGGTGCGCCACCTCCACGCGAACCCCGTAGGGACGCGCGATATCCGCCACGGCCTGCGCCAACACCTGCCCCGCCTCTTCCCATGCGCGCTCATCGAGAATCCGCAACGTGCCTTCGATGACGGCGGACGCCGGGATCACGTTGTGGACCGAACCGGCGTGGACCGCACCCCACGTCAAGTTGGCGCCAGCCCGCGGATCGAGCAAACGGTCCAGCACAGCCGGGACCTGGACCAGCAGCTGGCCCGTCGCAAAAACAAGATCCTGCGTCAGATGCGGACGCGACGTGTGCCCGCCCTCGCCATACGCGTAGATAGTGACCAGATCGCTAGCGGAAGTGATGGCTCCCGGGCGGGTGGCCACCGTACCCGCGTCATAGCGGGGATCGCAATGGAGCGCCACGATCGCCCCCACGCCTTCGAGACCCCCTTGGACGATGACGTCCCTCGCCCCCGAAGGCTGCACCTCCTCCGCCGGTTGAAACACTAAACGCAGCGGCAGCGGCAGCTTGCCGCGCCGGTCGAGCTCTGCCAAGACCAGCCCGGCCCCCAGCACACACACCGTGTGGACATCGTGGCCGCAGGCATGCGCGACACCCTCCACACGCGAGGTCCACGGCGTCAGCGTGAGATCGGCGACAGGCAACGCGTCGAGATCTGCTCTGAGGGCGAACCGCGAGGCACCCGGGTTGTCCGGACCGAAATCCGCGATCAGACCCGTGCCAGGCAGCAGCGAGACGGGGATGTTCGCCGCGGCCAAGCGCTCGGCCACTAGGGCCGTGGTGCGGTGCTCTTCCCGCGACAGCTCAGGGTGGGCGTGGATGTCCCGGCGCACCGCCAGGAGTTCCGCCGTGACCTCCACGGTCAGCGCGCGGATCTCGCGGCGCAGCTCTGAGCCGGGCAGGCGCGGCGGGGCCGGGGAATCGGGCACCCGCTAACGATACGCGGGTGGGCGGGACTGGCCCCGGGCGGACGGCAGGGCCGCCCCCGAACACGGCGCCAAGCACGCTCAATCGCAGCACCGGACCGGAAGGCGCGCCGCCCAACTCGCCACAGGGGCGCGAGATCGCCAACCGGATCAAGGTCGCCGCCGGACCGGAAGGCGCGCCGCCCAACTCGCCACAGGGGCGAGCCCCGTGGCGCCTACGCCTCGTGGAGGTCGCCTATTGCCGGCAGCGAGGCGCGGGCCTCCTCGTTGCTCATACCGCTCGCCTGCAACAGATCGATAGTCAAGGATCGCAGGAGCAACACGTAGGCTCTGGGCTGCCACGACCCGCCGGCGAGGTCGGCGGTTAGGTGAGAGCCGGCATCGTACACAGTGCCCCGCTCCAAATCCAACGGACGCCCATGTCCAGTCGCGTCCCCGAAGGCCTGGATGGCGCTGGCGACCCCAGCCGTTGCCGCCGCCAGCGCCTCACGGCGGGCAATCGCCTCAGGCGATGGCGCGATGTCCCGCAGCATCATGTCGGCGCGGCGCGCAACCACCCTGGCATTGCGGATAGCGCGATCGGCGTACTTCGCCTCACGTGCCAAGTCGTGGACCCGCGGCGCGAGCCGCCTTCGCCTCGGCGAAACCATGACCAGGCGCTCGGCGTTGCGGGTCGTGGCGAGCCAGTCGGAAAACACGGGTTGCGATGCGCGGCCGCGCAACAGGGCGTCATCGGCCGTTGAACGCGAACCGCTGTTCAAACCGCGAGCCACGGTGGCGAGGACGCCTTCCACCTCGCGCCACCCCCGGACCGCAGCGGCGCGCAGGGGCTTGATGAGATCGTGCGGCACGAGCACGGCGACGGCCAGTGCCGCGACCCCGCCGGTGAGGGCGTCCGTCCAGCGACCAATCGGGCTGAACCCCGCCGCCACTGGGAACGCAACAACAATCGCCGATTGAACTCCCGCCTGCATAGTT
>JAIRXV010000252.1 GCA_031268115.1 Bifidobacteriaceae bacterium | reverse complement strand
CGTGCACCCCGCCGCCAGCGCCGGCGCAATCTTTCGGGTCGCCATTGCGGCCGGATAGTTCCACGGTGTGACCAGGGCGGCAACACCTATGGGCTCGCGTTCCACGACGATGCGGTACGCGCCCGATGGCGCCACGTACAGGTCTCCGTCGAGCCGCACCGCTTCCTCCGCGAACCAGCGGAAGAACTCTGCCGCGTAGGCGGTTTCGGCCCGCGCATCGGGGAGGGCCTTGCCGTTCTCCAGCGAGATCAGCGTGGCGATTTCTTCTTTTCGCGCCGTCATCGCCTCGAAGGCCCGGCGCAACACTTCGGACCGGTCCCGCGGTGGCGTCTGGCGCCACGATCCCAGGGCGGCGGCGGCGGCATCGGCGGCGGCAACGGCATCGTCTGGGGATGCGGACGCCACGGTTGCGATCGTGTCCGCCGTGGAAGGATCGACCACCGAGAATCCCTGACCGTCTGAAGCTGGACGCCATTTCCCGGCAACGAATATGCCCCGCTCTACACCGTCCAAGACATGTGTGGGTGCGCCATTCACTTCGCGGCCTCGATTTCCATGCCGGCCGATTCGGCCTGGACCAGGAAAAGCGAGAGGAAGTCGTCGTCGCGGTGACCCCTGGCTATTGTCTCTTGAATGCGTTGGTGAACCTGGGCTACCAACGGAACGGGTACTTCCGCGGTCCGAGCGGCCGCCAATCCGAGATCGAAGTCTTTGCGGAGCAATTCGGATGTGAACGTTGGCGTCCAATCGAGGGCCACTAGATCCGGGGTGCGGTTTTGGACCCACGGCGAGGCCAGGACGGTCGAGTTCAGGAAATCGAGGAAGGCCGCTCGGGGTACCCCAGATTTTTCGGCCAGGACGGTGACTTCGCTGAGGGATTGCACCAGCAGCCCCAAATAGAGGTTGTGGCAGATCTTGACGAGTCGCGCCTGCTCGGCCTCTCCAACCCAAATGGCTGCCTTGGCGATCTGCTCAAGCAGTGGCTTAACCGAGTCGAACGCTTGTGGCGGACCCGATGCCATGATCACCGCTCCGCCATCGGCCACCACGTGCGGGTTGCCGCTGATTGGGCAGGCCAGAAACTGGGTGCCACGCGCGCCGGCGGCCGCGCGGACTTGCGCGGAGGTTTCGGGATTGACCGTTGAGCAGTCGACTATGAAAGCGGGGACTTGGGGTGCGCGCAGCAGACCTTGTGGTCCGCTGACCACCTGTATCAAGTCTTTGGGAGTGGACACCATGACGAAGACAACGTCGCAGGCAGCGAGGTCGCCGATCGATTCGGCAAGCCCCGCCCCTTGATCGATCAAGGGCGCGGTCTTGGCTGTGGTTCGGTTCCACACGGTCACTGGCGTGCCCGCGGCGAGTAGCCTTCCGGCCATCGCGGAGCCCATCCGGCCGGTTCCGAGCCAGCCCACGGTGGTTGGTGGTGAGTTCATCGCGGTCTCCAAACGTCATCGTCGGCAATAGTGGCTTAGCCAATAGTCCAATTCTGCCACCCGCCCCCAGGCGCGTCAAGACAGGCCGGCTAGCGCCGATGGGGACGATGGTGGGGCAGTGGGTCACGTGGGGGACGCCATCGTCAGCCACACCAGTGCGACGTTGAGGGCCACAATCAACGCGGTGACCAGCCACGATAGTACTTGAACGGGGAGGGTGTTGGCTTCGTTTCCCATGACGGAACGCCGCCCGGTCAACGCGACCAGCGGTATCAGCGCAAAGGGAATGCCGAACGAAAGCACCACTTGGCTAAGGACCAACGCCCATGTGGGCGAAGGCGCCACGGCAAGCACGGCCAGCGCTGGCACTACCGTGATGGCGCGCAGGGCGAGCAAGGGAATGCGCACGCGCAGTAGCCCCGCCATCACCTCCGCACCCGCATAGCACCCAACTGAGGTGGATGCGAGGCCAGAGGCAAGCAGCCCGATGGCGAAGATCACTCCAATCGTGGGTCCCAACGTCTGGACGATGGCGGCGTGCGCCCCTTCGATGGTGTCCGTGCCTTGCGTACCGCTCAGGTTGGCGGCGGCGAGCACGAGCATCGCGATGTTCACGCTACCCGCCAGCACGAGTGCGACAGCGACATCCCACCGTGTGGCACGTAGCAGGTGGCGGCGCTCGGCACCGCCAAGGGGTCGGGTGTGGCGGTCCCGAGTCAGGGAAGAGTGCAGGTAGACGGCGTGTGGCATGACTGTCGCGCCGAGCATCGAGGCCGCTAACAGCACGGATTGGGTGCCCTCGAAACGAGGAATGAGGCCGGAGGCGAGATCCGGCAGCGCCACCGGGGCGGTGAACAGACCGGAGACAAAGCCCACGGCGATGACCGCCAAGAGCCCCGTGATTACAAACTCGAATGGACGCTGACCGCGCCGCGACTGTATGGCAAGCACGCCCAGGGAACCCGCTGCGGTTATGACGCCGCCAACGAGTAGCGGCAAGGCGAACAGCAAGTTAAGGGCAATCGCGCCGCCAATCACCTCGGCTACGTCGGTTGCAATGGCGACAGTCTCGGCCTGGGCCCAGAAGGCGAGCCGGCCGGTCCGGGGCATGTGGCGGCCGATGAGCTGAGGCAGCGAACGGCCCGTGACCAAACCGAGTTTGGCGCTGAGGTATTGGACCAGGCAGGCCATGGCGTTCGCGACTACCAGTACCCAAATCAGCGTGTAGCCATACCGGGCTCCTGCCGTGACGTTCGCGGCGACGTTACCCGGATCGACGTAGGCGACAGCCGCGACAAACGCCGGACCCAGGAGATGGACGATCCGAACGGGCGGGGATGAGGGCGCTGGCTTGCTGGAGTTTGGGTCCACGAATCAGCTCCTCGGTCCGCACGAAGTAAAAAGTTCGTACGTCCGAAGTTACACCCGCTGGGCTCACCCGCGAAGCCGCAAGGCCCCAAAGGCGCGATCTTGGCTCACGGGTCTGGAGGGGGTGGCCCGACCTTCGACGGTGGCGAACTTGTCTGGCCAAGGGCGCGATCTTGGCTCACGGGTCTGGACGGGGTGCGCTTGGGGCCGGTTCTCCCCGCGGTCCGCGCACGGTCTAAGACGAATCAGTCCACTGCGGACAATTCCTCCGGCGTGAGAACCAGATCCGCTGCCTTGATCGAATCGAGAATGGATTCTGGTCGCGATGCCCCCGGTATGGGTATAACGCGGGCAGACTTGGCCAACTCCCACGCGAGGACTACCTGCTGGGCAGACACGCCGTGAGCCGCGGCCACGTCGTGGAAGGCGGCGAACTTGGCGCCAACGGCCTTGGCTCCGCCGATCCCGCCAAGTGGGCTCCACGGCAAGAAGGCGATACCGAGCCGCGTACACAGTTCGAGCTCGGGCTCAGATGAGCGAAACGCGGGAGAAAACTGGTTTTGAACTGCGGCGAGGCGCCCGCCTAGACTCTCTTGGGCTTGGCGGATTTGAGCAGGGTTGACGTTGGAAACGCCGGCCCGCACGATCACTCCTTCATCCAACAGCTCGGCCAAGGCGCCCACGGAATCCGCGAATGGGACCGCCGGGTCGGGCCTGTGGTAGTAGAACAGGCCAACGGCCTCGACGCCGAGGTTCTTGGCGCTGGCCTTCGCAACGGCCTTGATGTGTTCGGGCCTGCCGTCTTGCTGCCACACCGAGCCTGGCGTGTTGCGCAGGTGGCCGGCCTTGGTGGCCAGCAACACCGTGCCCCGATCCCCGCCCCACGTGCGCAGGGCCTCGCCCAGCAGCAGTTCGCCGTGGGCTTCGCTCTCCCCTGCGATCCGGTAGGCATAAGCGGTATCGATGTGCCTGACGCCAGCGTCGAGCGCGGCATGGATGGTGCGAATTGCCTGTTCGCGGTCGGGGCGACCTTCGATCGACATCGGCATTTCCCCGAGTCCGATGGCGGAACTGGCGAAATCGCCGATCTTGCGCGTTTGCATGGGCAAACCTCCGTAATCGATTGCATTGATAACGGGGACAGGGTACCCCGTCACCCTCCGCCGTGTCGCGTCAGATCCAGCTCGGCCTCAGCCACATGTGCGCGTCCCAATACGCCCTCGATATGCTCTCGCCAGTCCAGATGGGCCAGAAGAATGCCGCCAAGGCCACGGCCGCCACCACCACGCAACCAGCGATCAGAATGCCGACGCGGTGCCGCGTGGGGGACGCCATCGGCGGTCCGATGACGGTGCCGAGCGCATAGGTCAGGGCCAGAACAACGAACGGGACAAAAGCAACCGTGTAGAACGTGAAAACGGTGCGACCGAGGAAAGCGAACCACGGCAGATAGCCACCGGCGTAGCCCGCCAGGATGGCCCACGCGCGGCGGTCCGCCCAAAACGTAGCCGAGTAGAGCACCACCCCTAAACCGACCGCCCCCAACCACCAAACGACGGGGTTGCCGAGCGCGGTGATCGCCTGGGCGCAATCGGATCCGCCGCAGGTGGGTTCGGAACGCCAATCGAACGATGTGGGCCGCAGCTGTATAAGCCAACTCAGGGCATTTTCTTGATAGGGATGCTCCGAAGTCAGTCCCGTGTGGAAATCCAACGCCTGTTGGTGGTACCGCAGCAGAGATTGCAGAGTATCGGGTAAAGGCCCGGAGTAGCCCTCGGCCTCAGCTAGGTGCCGGTTGTAGGCATCGTCCGAGGCAAACCACCCTGCCCACGTGCTCAGATAGGTGAGGGCCGCGACCGGGACCATTAGAACAAACGCTTTGGTCCCATCGAGTAGCGCTCCCGCCGCCCACCATTTGTGAATTCCAGCGGCGCGGCGGTCCGCCATATCCCACACCACGACCAGAATGCCAAAAGCGGCCAGAAAATACAGACCCGACCATTTCACCGAAGTCGCCAAACCCAATGCAACGCCCGCACCCAATAGGTACCAGCGCATGCCCAGGCGCGGACCCCACGTGCGGCCCGGCTCCAGAGTGGCGCCGAACGACGAATACTCGCGCACCTGTCTCAAAGGATCTTCCAAGCGACCGCGCATCTGGTCGCGGTCCAGCAGGATGAGCCAAAACGCTACGAGCGCCCAGAACATGAGAAACGGATCCAGCAGACCAGTACGCGAATGGACGATGTGCTGTCCGTCCACGGCCAGCAGCAATCCCGCAACGCAGCCAAGTGCCTGAGAGCGAAATAGGCGCCGGCCCACCAGAATCATAATCAGAACCGAGACGGTTCCAAACAGCGCCGACGAGAAACGCCAACCCCACGCGTTGTCCGCCCCAAAGAGCTGCATTCCAAGCGAGATCATCCATTTGCCACCGGGCGGGTGTACCACATATTCAGGTTGATCGAGCATGATATCGACATCGCCGGCCGCGAACGATTCATTCGTCTCATCGCCCTCGGGCCACTGCCGCTCGTATCCGAACCGTAACAACGAATAGGCGCCTTTGACGTAATAGGTCTCGTCGAACACCAATTTCTGGGGAAGATTCAGGTGGACCAGTCGCATTGCGCCGGCCAGCGCGGTGATGCCGAGCGGCACCCCCCACCGCGACGCGAACCCGCCTGCGGGGGACGTGGCCAGCCACGTCTCCGCCTTCAGGACAGGACTGCTAACGCCAGGGGTTCGAGCCACGGGAGCCATGGTACGCAGTTCGGCCCGCACTCTGGGAGGGTGCGCCATCGTCCCGGTCGGCTGCGTGCGGGCGATGGGCCAGGAATTCGCGGGACGGGGCGGGGCGGTGGCGCCATCGTCCTGGTCGGCTGGGTGCGGGCGATGGGCCAAGATGGGGAGATGAAATCGGGGGAGGGCGGCATCGCTGTGGGACGGGTCGTGGTTGGAGCGACGCCCATCGGCAACGATGCGGACGCCTCGGACCACCTACGCGAACTCCTTGCCGAGGCGGATGTAGTGGCCGCCGAGGACACCCGCCGCGCGCGCGCCTTGGCGAAGCGGCTGGGGATCGCGCCGAAGGGACGAATGGTCTCGCTCTATGACGCGAACGAGCAGGTCAGGGCGCGTGAACTGGTTGACGCTGCCTTGGAGGGCGCCACCGTGTTGTTGGTGTCCGATGCCGGAACCCCCTTAGTCAGCGACCCTGGATTTCGGGTGGTTCGGCTGGCCGCCGCTGAAGGAGTCCGGGTGGCCTGCGCACCCGGCCCGAGCGCCGTACTGGCGGCGCTCGCGGTCTCGGGGTTGGCGACCGACCGGTTCGTCTTCGAGGGCTTTTGGCCACGCAAAGCGGCCAAGGCGGCGGACCTTGCGGCGCAGCTGGCGACCGAACGGCGAACGGCGGTGTTCTTCGTGGCCGCGCGCCGCCTCCCAGCGGCCTTGACGCAGATGGTCGAGGCCTGGGGCAGCGACCGGCCGGCCGTGGTGTGCAGGGAACTGACCAAGGTGCATGAAGAGATCTGGCGCGGCAGCATCGGGGAGTTGGCGGTGCGAGCCGCGCAGGGTGAAGTGCTAGGCGAGGTCACCCTTGTTGTGGCGGGGGCGCCCCCGGCCGATCCAGGCCTCGCCGCCTTGGCGGCGCGAGTCAACGCGCGCGTTGCTAAGGGAGAACGCTTGGCGGGCGTGGTAGCAGAAGTGGCGGCGCAAACCGGCGCCCCGCGCAGAGCACTGTACGAAGCGGCGCTGCTAAGAGAAGGGCCAGGTGAGGAACGGCCAGGTGAAGAAGGGTGAGGTGAGGAACGGCCATCTCACCCCCACCCCGCCTACCCGTGCCGTGCATCGCCCCGCTCGGCCTGTGACGTCTCAGTCCCGGGGCGCCACAACGCCATGACCGATACATCCAGTTGCGCCAAGAGGTGGCGCAGCGTTGGCAAGGACAACCCGACCACGCCGTGGTGGTCTCCGTCGATGCCTTCGATGAACGGGCCGCCCAGTCCGTCGATGGTGAAGGCCCCGGCCACCGCGAGGGGTTCGCCTGTGGCCACGTACGCGCCGATTTCTTCGCGGGTCAGGGTCGCGAACCGGACCACGGTTGAGGACGTGGCGCCCACTTCGATGCGCCCCTCCGGGCGGCCGTCTCGCAGGTCAACGAGCCAGTGACCCGTGTGGAGCAGCGCTGACCGGCCGGACTGTTGGGCGATGCGGCGTTCGGCTTCACCGGCATCGCGGGGTTTGCCCAAGGTTTCGCCGTCCAGCTCCAGCATCGAATCGCACCCCAGGACGATGC
>JAIRXV010000251.1 GCA_031268115.1 Bifidobacteriaceae bacterium | reverse complement strand
CCGTGCGGCCCGTGGTCAACACCGCCGTCAACTGGACTGCCGCGGGCGCGGCCCACGCCGCGGCCGCGATCCAGGTCACGGTTCGGTTCTCCCCACCCACTCCCGTAAACGCGACCGCTGCGGCGGCTACCGCACCGACCAGCGCGAGGGTCAAGAAATCGCAGGTCATGGCGATGAGTCGGCGGCCGGCGCCCGCGCGGTTCGAGCCGTTATCCGCCCACCGGCCGGCCGGGGCGTTCTGCGGGCGGATCACCAAGTGAGCTAGAGCGGCGCCGACGAGCGCGCCGAGCGTGTTGGCTATCAAATCGTCCACATCGAACACCCGGTAGGCGCAGCGATACAGGCCCCATACGCCGGTCCACTGAGTCGTTTCGATGAGCGCCGACCACACTAGGCCGGCGATAGCCGTTGCCCCGATGCCGCGCCGCATGAGCCCGCGCAGAAAGAACCCAAGGGGAACGAATAGCGCCACGTTGAACACCGACTGCTGTATCACAGGGTTGGTTAGCAGCTCACGCGCTCCGGCTAGTCCGTAGCGCTGCGCATCCGCGAACGATCCGAACGGCACCAATTGGGTTCCCGCGCAACGAAACGACGCCGATTCTGGTAGCGGAAGCAGCGTATATGCGGCGATACCCAGGGCGTATACAAGGAAGGCGGCCCAGCCCGCCGAACGCGCGAACGTCATCGTCCCGTTGCGGCGGTACATAATGGCCACGAACGGTACGAAAAGGACGATGGCGAGCAACACGGCCGCAATCACCGCGATGATCGCGGGCATTATCCGATCGGTCAACGCGCCCTCCTTCTAGTCCACTGTCCCCACCGGTTCGCTAACCCTAAGCGAATCGGCCGGCCGGGAGGCGCCGCTTGGGTGGTCGTCTGGCGGAGTGGACCGTGGGGCGCGCCTGGCCGCCGGGGCGATCCGCCTCGGACGCATTTGAGGGTATGCGGGCGGTACCCGGGCGGCACCGTGGCGGCTGGGGAAACCCCATTTCGTCATCCTCGCCCCCTGTCGGTACACACAACGAACCCGCGCTCTGCTTGTCTGACCGCACAACCCCTGCGCTGTTGTGTGTCGCTAACCTCGCACTATGCCCCAATCCGACGAGATTCGCACTTGGCTCGATACCCATTTCGCCGCTGCTGTCGAGGCGGCCGGTGTACCCGGGGCGTCCATCGCCGTGGCGATGGGCGAGGATGTGGTGACCGCGGCCGCCGGTGTGCTTTCCCTGGCCACGGGCGTGACGGCCACCGATGACGCCGTGTTCCAGATCGGTTCGATCACCAAACTGTGGACCGCGACGCTGGTCATGCAGCTGGTCGATGAAGGGTTGGTGGACCTCGATGTCCCGATCCAGACGTACTTGCCCGAGTTCACCGTGGGGGATGGCGTTGCGGCCGCTTCAATGACGCCGCGCCACCTGCTCTCCCACACGGGCGGCTTCGAGGGGGACATTTTCACCGATACGGGCCGCGGCGATGATGCGATCGAGAAGTTCGTCGCCTCGATAGCGGACCTGCCGCAGCTCTACCCGCCGGGCGCGATGTTCTCGTACAACAACGTCGGGTATGTGGTGCTCGGCCGGATGGTCGAGGTGTTGCGGGACGCTCCGTACGATCAGGTGTTGACCGAGCGGATCGCGGCTCCTTTGGGCCTGACCCATGTGGCGCCCTCGCCGTATGAGGCGATCCTGCACCGGGCTGCGGTGGGCCACCTTGAGCCGGAGCCTGGCGCGTTGGTTCCCGCCCCCGTCTGGTCCCTGGCCAGGTCTAACGCCCCCGCGGGGTCCTGTTTGGCGATGCCTGCGCGCGATCTGGCGAAGTTTGCCACCATGTTCTTCCGCGATGGTGCGGCCCCGGACGGCACCCAGGTGCTGGCCCCAGGCACGGCCGGGACGATGGCGGCCCCCCAGGTGAGCCTGCCGGGTCTAGCTGGCATGGGGGAGGCGTGGAGCCTGGGCTTCGAGCGCTTCGTCTCCAAACCCACGCTCGTGATGGGCCACGATGGCAACACGATTGGTCAGGCCGCGATGCTGCGGATCGTCCCCGAGGCGAAGCTCGCCATTGCGCTCCTGACCAACGTGGGCAGTGCGTTCGAGGTCTTCGCCCGAACCGCGGCGCCGCTGCTGCGGGACTTGGCGGGTATCGAGCTGCCGCCTCTGCCGGTGCCCCCACAGGATCCGCCGTCCATCGACCCAGCCCGGATGCTCGGCACGTACTCCAATTCCGCGGTGGATCTGAGGTTCAGCCAAGACGATGAGGGCACGATGTGGATTGACATGGCGCCCAAGGGTCCCCTGGCGGAACTCGGGGAGCAGGCCGAACGCAGCGAGTTGGTGGCGTTGGGCCCGGACCGGCTGATCCAACGCGAGCACACGAGCGGGATGCATCCCGTGTTTGTCTTTGTGGGCGATGACGGACACGGCCACTCCCAGTACGTCAACTTTGGGCGTGTTGTTCCCCGCAACCCCGCACCCTGAAATCACCCGCCCCGTCCCGCTCCCGCCCGCCCCAATCCGCTTCGCACCTCGATTCAAAGGACCACCACCGTGAGACTCATCGCCCCAGCTTCCTTCCTTGCCGTTGCCCTGCTGCTGACCGCCTGCACTTCGGGGAATGACACGCCCCCGGCTGGCGGTTCGGGCGAGACGGGCGAATATGTGTCGGGCGCTACTTTGGCGATGGGGCTGGTCAGCGATCCGGGTAGCCTCGATCCGCACACCTCGGCCTCCTCGGTTCTGTATCAAGTGGCTTCGCTGGCCTACGACTCTTTGGTGGGACTGGATGGAGAGGGCCAGATCCTGCCTCAGCTCGCTGAGTCTTGGATTCTGGAAGGCGATACGGTGACGTTCGCCTTGCGGGACGATGTCACCTGTTCGGATGGGTCGAGTTTCAAACCCAGCACGGCCGCCGCCAACATCGAATGGATTGCCGATCCGAACAACGCCAGTCCTTTTCTGGGAGTCTTTGTGCCCGGCGGCACGGTCGCCGAAGCGGACGATGACGCTGGTACTTTGACTTTGACTCTCGCCACCAATGCACCTTTCCTGATGGAGGGCCTGTCGCAGCTTCTACTGGTCTGCGATGCGGGTTTGGCGGACCGGAGCCTATTGGATTCTGGGACCGTTGGCAGCGGCCTTTTCCGGCTCACTGAGGCAGTCGCTCAGGATCACTACACGTTCGAATTGAATCCCGACTATGCGTGGGGTCCGGGCGATGTGACGGCGAAGACGCCTGGCTTGCCCGCCGAGGTTCAAATGCGGGTGGTACCCAACGAGACCACGGCCGCGAACCTTCTGTTGGCGGGCGAGCTGAACATCGCTCAAGTGTTGGGCCAAGACCGTGAGCGTCTGCTCGCGGCCGACGTTGACGCGAAGACACTGCGCACCGTGGTGGGAGAGCAGGTCCATAACGAGTCCGAAGGCCACCCCACCGCCGATCCCAAAGTCCGCATGGCGTTGACGCAGGCCCTCGATTTTGAGGAGTTGCGCCAAGTGATCACGTCGGGTGTCGGTTTGCCCACCGAGCAGCTTGCCGTGCTGTTGCCGTCCGGCTGCCACTATGACTCGGTGTCGGCCAACCTGCCGAAGACGGATGTGGCCGCAGCCGAGGCCGGCCTGGACAGCGCCGGGTGGGAGAAGGGTGCGGACGGGATGCGCGCCAAAGACGGCCAACCCCTCAAGTTGACGTTTATCTACGACACGGCCTTGGGTACGGCAGGATCGGCGGCGGCGGACCTCGCGGTTGAGCAGTGGGCCGCCATCGGCGTCGATATCCAAGCCAGTGGCCTGGATAACACCCAAGTCATGGAAGCCCTGTTCCAGACGGGCGCTTGGGACATAACGTGGGTGGGTCTCAACGTCGCCAACCCCGATCAAGTGGTGGGATTCTTCTCCGGTCCCCCTGCCCCCGAGGGCACGAACTTCGCTGGCATTGCCAATTCCGACTATGAAGCGAAAGCGACCGAGGCAATGGGTTTGATGGGCGCTGAGTCTTGCCCAGTTTGGGAAGAGGCGGAAGGGGCGTTAATCCGGGACGCCGATGTGGTGCCCTTCGCCGATAACCTGGTTCACACGTTTGTCGATGGCGTCGATTTCACGGTGCTTGGCCGCATCGAGCCCGCCACTTTGCGCATGCTCGCCAAGTGACCCACCCAGCCGTCCGTGTCTCTGCTCCGCCGCCCCGAACTCGACGTGGGCCCGTCTCGGGTGGGTGCCTTGCGGGAAAACCGGTGGGTTCGGTTCGCGCTCGCACGGGCCGGGCGGTTGGCGGTGTCGCTGTGGGTTTTGGCGACCGCTGCGTTCTTGATGATCCACCTGGTCCCAGGCGATCCGGTTCGGGCGGCGATGGGTCTGACCGCCCCAGCGGATGCGGTTGAGACCCGCCGCGAACTCCTCGGCCTGAACGATCCGCTGCCGGAGCAGTACGTTCGCTTTCTGAGCGGCGTGTTGACGGGGGATCTGGGTGACTCCATCGGCGTCCAAATGCCCGTGGCGGACGTGATTGGCCAGCGTCTGCCGGCCACGGCATCCTTGGCGGTGCTCGCGTTCCTGGTCGCGGTAGGCATCGCGATCCCCGTGGGTGTGGCGATGGGGGTGATCACGCGGGGCGGGCGCGCCAGGCGCACCGAATTGGGGTTCGCCGCCACCTCGGTGGTGCTCGGATCGATCCCGGATTTCCTGCTGGGCGTGGGCCTGGTCGCGCTGTTCTCGGTCACCTGGCGGGTGCTGCCCGTGGCCGGGCGCGGCGGTCCCACCAGCTACATCTTGCCCGTGGTGGCACTCAGCCTCGGCCCCGCGGCGGTGCTCGCCCGGATCGTGCGGGTCGAGATGCTCGGCGTGCTCCAAACCGACTACGTGCGCACGGCCCGCGCCAAACGCCTGCGCCGCCGCCGAATCTATCTGCGCCACGCGCTGCCCAACGCCGTGACCGCGTCTCTCACGCTGGGAGGGTTGCTCCTCACATCGATGGTGGCTGGGACGGTGCTCGTGGAGAACGTGTTCGCGTGGCCGGGGCTCGGCAGCACCATCGTCTCGGCGATTCTGACGAAGGACTATCCCCTGGCTCAAGGGGTGATCCTTGTCTATGGGGTTGCGGTGTTGGGAGTCAACACGCTCGTGGATGTGGCGCTAGCCCTGCTGGATCCCCGGTCCACGGCGGGTGATGCCTGATGCCCGCGCGCCTGCCCCGCCCTGGCCGCCCCGCGGGGGGCCGTTCCCGCCGCGTGCTGCACGCACTGCGCACCCCAATCGGGGCCACCGCCGCGGCGATGATGGCCCTCGTAGCGCTGACCGCCATCGTCGCGCCGATCCTGTGGACCGACCGCGCGAATGCCCACGAGACCGCGAGTATCTTGGCCGGTCCCTCGGCGGAGCATTGGATCGGGACCGATGCCGCGGGCCGGGATCTGTTCTTCCGGGTGCTCGTGGCGACGCGGCTGTCGGTGCTGCTGGCCTTGGGTTCCACTGGGATCGCGGTGGGGATCGGGCTGCTCCTGGGTACTGCGCCGGTCCTGGTGGGCGGGTGGGTCAGCCGAGCGGTCACCTGGTTCGTGGGGATCGCCGTCGCCTTCCCAGGGTTCCTTCTGGCGCTGTTCTTCGCGGTCATCTTTGGTGCGGGGCAAACGGCGGCGGCCTTCGCCATCGGCCTGGCGGGGGCACCGACCTTCGCGCGGCTGTGCCAAACGCTCACGGGCGGCATCATGAACAGGGATTACGTGGCGGCGGCCCGGATTGGCGGGGTGAGTAAGCTGCGCCTGCTCACCCGGCACATCCTGCCCAACATCGCCGAGCCCCTGATTGTGAACGCGACCATCGGCGCCGGCGGGGTGCTGTTGAGCTTTGCGGGCCTGTCCTTCCTGGGCCTCGGGGTTTCCGCGCCCGCCTACGATTGGGGCCGGCTCATGTACGAGGGCCTGTCCGGCATCTACATCCATCCGGTCGCGGCGCTCGCGCCGGGGTTGGCCGTGATGATCGCGGGGATGGCGTTCAACTTGGTGGGGGAGTCCGCGGCCCGCGCGCTTGGCCTGGCCGCCTTGGGTGAGTTGGTGCCCACTCACCGTTTGCGCCGCCCAGCACCGCTAGCCGCGCCGATGGGCTCGGATGAGCCGGACGATGGCGCCGTGTTGCGGGTGCGCGATCTCACCGTCGCGTTTCCCACGCCCGCCGGTCCCATCCATCCCGTGCGCGGCATCAGTTTCGCGGTCCCCGCGGGCGGGGCGGTGGGTTTGGTGGGCGAATCGGGTTCGGGGAAGTCGTTGACCGCGCTGGCCGTGGCGCAGCTGATTGAGGCCCCCGGCGAGGTGGGTGCCTCGGAGTTGACGTTTGCTGGGGAGGCGATCCTGGGCGGCGATCCCCGCGCGCACCGGCACCTGTTGGGTACCTCGCTGGCCATGGTGTTCCAGGATCCGATGACCTCGCTCAACCCGACCATGCGGATCGGCTGGCAGTTGGCTGAGGTGGTCCGCGAGCACGGTGGTGCGTCGCGCCAGGAGGGGTGGGAGCGGGCCGTGGAACGCCTGAGTGCGGTGCGGATCGCGGATGCGCCGCGCCGAGCCCACGCCTACCCGCACGAGTTTTCCGGCGGGATGCGCCAGCGCGCCATGATCGGGATGGGTGTCATGGGTTCGCCGCGGCTGATCATCGCGGACGAGCCCACCACCGCCCTGGACGTTACGGTCCAGGAACAGGTGTTGGACCTGTTGGGGTCCATCCGTGCCGCCGATGGCGTTGCCCTCCTGCTCATCAGCCACGACGTTTCGGTGGTGGCCACCGTGTGCGATCGGGTTCTGGTGATGTACGCGGGCCGGATTGTGGAGGAGCTGGCGGTGGATCGCCTCTACGGCGGCGCGCGCCACCCGTACACGCGGCTTCTGGTGGCCGCGGTCCCAGACATGGACACGGACCTCGCCACCCCGTTGCCGACCATCCCCGGCCGGCCGGCCCCGGTGAGCGCCATCGCGCAGGGCTGCGCGTTTGCCGCCCGTTGCCCGCTGGCGGACGCCGTGTGCCGCGAGACGGATCCCGAGATGGTCGATGACGGTCGCGGCAGCCGGGTCGCCTGCTGGCACGCCGGTGAGCCGTTCCCGGACGATGCCGTTCCCACCGTCGCGGTCCCGGTCGCCGTTCCCCAAGGCGAGTCCCGCGGCAACGCCGGCGGCTTCGCCGCCGCTGATGCCGGCGCCGCCGGCGCTGCGGACTGCCCTGTCGCGGGCTCCCCCCTCGCGGGCTCTCCCACCCCAACCCCCGAGGGAGGCTCGGCATGAGTCGCCTGGAGTTCACGGATGTGACGGTTCGGTTCGGGTCCGGGCGGGGCGCCATCGTCGCGGGTTCCCCTGTCGCGGACTCCACCCTCGCGGACACCCCCACCCCCACCCCCGCCCCAACCCCCGAGGGGGGCCCGGCATGAGTCGCCTGGACTTCACGGATGTGACGGTTCGGTTCGGGTCCGGGCGGGGCGCCATCGTCGCGGTGGACGGCGCCACGTTGAGTGTGCCCGAGGGGCGGATTGTTGGGCTGGTGGGCGAGTCGGGTTCGGGCAAATCCACCCTCGCGCGCGCGGCCGTGGGTCTGGTGCCGCTGCATTCGGGCGCCATCGCGTTGGACGGGCAGCCGATTCCCCGTCACGGGCCGCGCCGCCTGCAGATGGTGTTCCAGGACCCCAACTCCTCGCTGGATCCGCGCATGACGGTCGAAGAGTCGATCGGCGAGGTCGCTCGGTTCCCCGCGAACCGGGCCGAACGCCGCGCCGAGGTGGCCCGCCTCCTGGATTTGGTCCACCTCGACCAGTCCCACGCCACCGCCTATCCCGCCCAACTGTCCGGCGGGCAACGCCAACGCGTCGCCTTGGCGCGGGCGCTGGCAGGCCGGCCGGACGTCATCATCGCGGACGAGATCACATCCTCCCTCGACGTGTCCATCCAAGGCACCGTCCTGAACTTGGTGCGTGAACTGCAGGCGGAACTCGGCTTGAGCATGCTGTTCATCTCGCACAATCTGGCCGTGGTCCGGTATGTCGCATCCCTGGTCGCGGTCATGTATCGGGGGCAGATCGTGGAACACGGCCCCACCGAGGCGGTCCTTGGCCACCCCGACCATCCCTACACCCGCCGGCTCCTGGCCGCCATTCCCACCCGATCCCAAAGGAAACCCACGCCATGACCCGAACCGCAAACCTCGAGGATTTGTACGCCATCGTCCAGCCGTCCCAGCCTGCCCTCAGCCCCGATGGCCACCGCGTGGCCTACGCGCTCACCCGCGCTGACCGCACCACGGACACCATAACCAGCGCTTTGTGGGTGGCCGATGCCGGTCAGCCGCCTCGCGCGTTGACGCACGGCCCTGGCGATACCTCCCCAGCGTGGGCGCCCGATGGGTCCCGCCTCGCGTTTGTGCGCGATGGCCAACTGTGGCTGCTGCCCGCCGGCGGCGGCGAACCGGAGCAGGTGACCGATCTTCCGCTCGGGGTGGGCGCGCCGGTGTGGAGCCCTGACGGGCAGCGGATCGCGTTCGCTGCGCCGGTCGCGCGGGGGCCAGCGGCGGGCGGTGCGGCGCAGCGGGCCGCGGCCCCGATCGTGGCGGACGGTTTGGGGTACCAGGCGGACGGGGACGGGTTCATCGCGGGCATGTGGCTTCAGGTGCATGTGGTCGATGTCGCGGACGGCCGCGTGCGCCAGCTCACCGACGCGCCGGCGCACGCGACGAGCCCCGCCTGGGCGCCGGATGGGACCCACCTGGTGTTCGTGGCGCGTCCCGCCGGGCAGGACGATCTGTCGTTCCGAAGCGCGGTCCACCGGATCGATGCCACCCAGCCCAAGGCTCGCCCCCGCGTGGTGGCGTTCGCGGGCGGTCATGCCGGCACCTGCTCCTATACGCCGGACGGGGACCACCTGGTGGTGGTGGGTTGGACCGGTGAGCCGGTGGGCAACGCCGGGCTGTTCTTGGTGGACCTGACCGGTGCGCGCCCGCCCCGGAACCTCGCCGCTGGCCTGGACCGCAATCTGATGCCCGGCGCTCCCGGCTATCCGGGCGCGTTACCGCAGTTCACCGCCGATGGCGGCACTGTGGTCTTCGCGGTCCGCGACGCCGGGTGCACC
>JAIRXV010000170.1 GCA_031268115.1 Bifidobacteriaceae bacterium | reverse complement strand
CATCTGTACACTGGTGCCGTGACCTCTCGGGAGCGGGCGATCCTGCACGTAGACATGGACTCGTTCTATGCTTCCGTGGAGCTGCGGCGGCACCCCGAACTTAAGGGGAGGGCCGTCATCGTCGGTGGATCGGGGCGGTCCGTGGTGTTGACGGCCACCTATGAGGCTCGCGCGTTTGGGGTTTCATCGGGTATGCCGATGGCGCGCGCCCTGCGGGCGTGCCCCGGCGCCACCGTCATCCCGCCGGACCACCCGGCCTACGCCGCCGCGTCGCGTGCTGTCATGGCGATACTGAGGTCGGTGACGCCGCTGATGGAGCAAGTCTCGGTGGACGAGGCGTACCTCGATGTCACGGGCTCGATTCGGCGGCTCGGGTCGCCTCGGACGATCGGACGGGCCATCCGCGAGCGGGTGCGCCGCGAGCAACACCTGACGTGTTCGGTCGGGATCGGCAATTCGAAGGCCGTCGCCAAGATCGCCTCGGCTCGGGCCAAACCCGATGGGCTGTTGGAGGTCCGCCCCGAACGCACCCTTGAGTTCCTTCGCGCCCTGCCTGTGTCCGCCTTGGCTGGGGTCGGAGCGAAGACCGCCGAGGCACTGGCCGGGTTCGGTATCGCCACGGTGGCCGATGTCGCTAAGACCCCGCCAGATGTGCTGCGCCGAGCAGTGGGTCGGGCGTGGGCGGAGCATCTGGCCGCGTTGGGCGACGGGGTGGACCCAAGAGCCGTCGACCCGACACACGAAGAGAAATCGATCGGTGCGGAGACCACGTTCGCGGAGGACTTGCCGCGCGGACCGGAGCTAGACGCGGCGTTGTTCGCGTTGGCCGATCGCTCGGCGCACCGGATGCGGGCCGCGCGTCTCGCGTGTCAGACGGTCGCGATCAAAGTGCGGACACCGGATTTTCGGACGATCAGCCGAGCGCGAACCATCGGCGCACCGACCGATTTGACCGCAGCGATCGCGGGTGTGGCCCGGGAGCTCTTGGCGGCAGTCGACTTGCGGGGACAACCGGTGCGTTTGGTGGGCGTCCGGCTGGAGAACCTGGTGGCCAGCGAGCGAATCGTCATCCAGGCGACCCTAGATGGCGACGATGGCGCGGTGGAGGACCTGCGTCAGGCCCAGGCCGCTGGAGATGCGGTTCGGGAGCGCTTTGGCGTCGGGGCATTGCGCCCAGCGACGTCGCTCCGGGACCCTCGTGGCTTTCGGACCTAGCTCGCGCCACGTATGCTTGGTATAAGCACCTGGGGCAAAGCTCCTGATCTTGTGGAGGTGGTCATGCCGCTATCGGAGTACGAACAGCGTGTGCTCGCCGAGATGGAGCAACAGCTCTCATCCGACGATCCGCACCTGGTGACTTCCCTGGCGACCCCGCCGGTTCCGAGGCGGGGGCGTATCGCTGCGGGCATACTGATCGCTTTGGTCGGGTTGGCGGTGTTGATGATCGGGATGACCGTCTCAAAGATCTGGTTGAGCTTGGTGGGGTTTGGCGTCATGTTCGTGGGCGCCTACCTTGCGCTCAGCTCCCCGAAGTCCGCTAGAAGCGCCAAACCGTCGCGGACCAAGCCCGGTTTCACCGATCGCTTCGAGAAGCGCTGGCTGGAGCGACAGGGCGAGTAGCCCTTGTAGCCCAAGGCCCCCGCTGCGCCCCCGCCGCTCGCGACTTCGCGCCCTCCACCAAATCACCTTGTAGCCCAGGGCCCCACTGCGCCCGCGCCGCTCCACCCCGCTCCACGCGACACCAATCCTGACCCTTTCCGGTTGCCATGGCCTGTCTGCTTGGCCCGCACCAAGACCCTTCCGTTCGCTTCGCCGCCGATGACGCCGTCGTAGCGACAGGGGCACTCCAAATCGCTCCACCCAACTAACCAGCGCAAACGCCGGCTGTCTTGGCGACAGTGTTCGGATTGGGGCGAAAACGGGACCTCTGGGGACGAGCGGTGGAGCGAAGTGGAGTACAGTGGATCGAATTGTCACGGAGGCAACCCTCAACGATGCACCGGGGAAGGAGGGGTGATGGCTGCCGGAGCTGGCGAGTATTCGCTCAAACTCGACGACAAGGGCCGCATCATCCTGCCGGCCAAGGTGAGACCCGCCCTCGCCTCAGGTGCGCACTTAACCCGAGGTCAAGACCACTGCCTCTTCCTCTTCTCCGAGGCCCAGTTCGATGCCCACCGCGAATCCATGGCAGAGGCAACACCCCCCGGTATGCCCGCCGTCGCCTTCGACCGCATCTTCTACTCCTCCGTGGTGACCACCGATGTCGATAAGCAGGGTCGGCTGAATATCCCGCCCGCCCTGCGCGCGTATGCCGAGCTCGAACGCGACCTGGTGGTCATCGTCCTAGCTACGCGGATGGAGATCTGGTCCGCGGCCGGCTGGGCCGCCTACCTTGAGCGCTACGAATCCGCCTATGCCTCGCTGTCCGAGGGGGTGAGATAGGAAAGCCGTCCCGAGGTCCTCGCACGCCCCGGCCTCCACCCCGCCCGACCCGACGCCACTTCCCCGGTGCCGGATTCGTGCGGAGGGGGACCTGGTCGGGTGAGGGCCTCGCCTCTCGTCTCACCGCGCCCGCTCGGCGCCCAATCCTTCAAGGAGCACATCAGTGGGTCTACCGACCGCCCCGCATGTCCCCGTCATGGCCGACCGGGTAGCGGCGTTGCTTGCCCCGGCCCTGACGAGGCCGGACGCGGTCTTTGTCGACGCCACCGTGGGTGCCGGGGGCCACGCGTTGGCGGTGGCCCGGGCGTGTCCTGGGATTCGGGTAGTTGGCATAGACCGAGATTCGTCCGCTTTGGCCCTGACGGAGACCGCCTTTAGAAACGCGGACGATGCCGGCCCCGCCTTCGCCTGCCGGCTCACCGCAGTGCATAGCGTCTTCGACGGAATCGAGGACGCCGTGGGCGACCTTGGCCTCGAACGCATCGACGCGGTTCTGTTCGACTTAGGGCTGTCCTCGATGCAACTGGATAGCGACGAACGCGGGTTCGTCTACTCGCGCGATGTCGCCCTAGACATGCGCATGGATCGGTCGCGCGGCCCGAGCGCGGCGGACATCTTGGCCGTCTACTCCGCCGATGAGCTGGCTTCGGTGCTGCGCGACTACGGCGAGGAGCCCAACGCCCGCCGGATCGCGCGCGCCATCGTGCGCCGGCGCGAAACGGCCCCCCTTTGCCGTTCGGGCGAACTGGTCGAGGTGATTGCCGCAGCCATCCCCGCTCGGTCCCGCCGGAAGGGCGGCCACCCGGCCAAACGCACCTTCCAAGCGCTTCGGATCGAGGTCAACAGGGAGCTAGAGGCGCTGGCGGCGGCGCTGCCGGCCGCCATCGGACTGCTTGGCGTGGGCGGTCGGATCGCCGCACTCAGCTACCACTCTTTGGAGGATCGTTTGGTGAAACGGGAGCTTGTGGCGGGAGCGTCATCGTCCGCGCCGCCGGATATGCCAGTGGAGCCCGAAGCCGCCAAACCCTACCTCCGGTTGCTCACACGGGGAGCCGAACGGCCCAGCTTGGCCGAGGTTGAAGCCAATCCTCGTGCGGCCTCGGCGCGCTTGCGCGCGGCGGAACGTATCCGCGAAAGCCGGGTTGCGGCGTGAGCGCCCAAGCCAGGTCCATGCCTCGGCGCGCCGCGTCCGCGCTAGCCCCGCGGCCAG
>JAIRXV010000150.1 GCA_031268115.1 Bifidobacteriaceae bacterium | reverse complement strand
GCTGCTGGCGTTGACGTTGGACACGCTCGTTATCTCGGCTCGCTTTCCGGGCGTAGCGGCGTTGGCGGGAGGCGCCGCGCTTATGATCCCCGTCTCGGTCAACGTGGGCGGGCTGGCGTTCGGCCCCGCGGCAGCCGTGGTGGCCGCGACGTTGCTGGTCCTTTGGGCGGGCACCCCGCGTTGGATCCGACCAGGCGCTTCGGGCGAACGGTGGGGGGCAAGGTTGGGTCCGGCATCGTCCAGGGCGGCAGCGGGGATCGCGACGATGGCGGCCGTCGCGGCGGCAGCGTGGGCGGCGCCAAACACCGTATCCGACTACACCTCGGTGCCGTTGGTGGATGCGCTGCCCAAAGTGGTGTACTTCGGCAACGGCCCAAGTCCGCTGGTGGACCTGGGCGCCGACCTGACTGAGCGGGTCTCGAAGGAAGCGCTCGTACTGACCACCGCGCAAAGCCCACCGCCCTACCTGCGTGTCACGACGTTGGAGGACTATTCGGGGGATACCTGGACGCACCGAGCAACGCCGCCCAGCGCCACCCAGGATGAGGGGGAGGATCGCCTGGACTTGTCGCCGGCCAAGGAACGGCCGGAGGGTTGGCAGGGGGGCCTCGGCGGCGGGCTACCGGCCGAGTATGAGGCGAGCGTGCAGGTCACGGGGATGCGCGGCGAATGGCTGCCCGTGACCTTCCCACCGCAGTCGGTGACGGGCCTAACGGGAAGCTGGGTGGCTGAATCCGGCGACGACTCGATCCGGGCCGTGAGGGGTAACGTCCAGGGGCAGACCTACAAGGTGGTCTCGCCGAACCCGGCGGCGCTCCTGCAGAGCTATTTGGTTGAGCTTCTTGACGCAGGGGACACGTCAACTGGGCAGGACCTGGAGTTCTGGTTGGATTCCGAGGGCGGAACGGTGTATACGGTGCCTTCGGGTCCCGAGGGGCAGTCCATCGCGGTCGCCCCCGGGGACGGGCAGGTCGTTTTGGGTCCGCCGCCCGAGGGCTGGTCCGATCCGGCGGCCGCCGACCTGGCGTTGCCGGATGGTCTGCCGCCCAGCATCGCCGCGCTCGCGCGAGAAGTTGTCGCGGACGCCGGAGACTGGCCGCGCGACCAGGCGAACGTTCTGCAGGAGTATTTCCGTTTCTCGGGCTTGTTCGCATACTCGACCACGGCGCCGTCCCAGCGCGGTTATGACGGCGATAGCGCGGCCGTGATCGCCCAGTTCCTTGAGGCGAAGGCCGGGTATTGCATCCACTTCGCCGCCGCTATGACGCTGATGGCGCGCACTCTGGGGATTCCAGCGCGGATCGCCATCGGCTATGTCCCCGCCCTGCCCACGGACACGCTGGCGGATGGCAGAAGCGTCTACTCGGTGACCACGCGCTCGCTGCATGCGTGGCCCGAGCTGTACCTGCCGGATGAGGGTTGGGCGGCGTTTGAGCCGACCCCTGGGCGCGCGCCAGGGGCCGAGGCGCCGGCAGATGAGGCGGACGAATCCGCCCTGCCGTCCGCCTCTCCCCGACCGACCGCGAGTTCGAGCGCACGGCCCACGCCGTCCGCTTCGCCGTCGCCCTCTCGAAGCGCATCCCGGCCCGCCCCCTTAGTGGACGATGCCGGCCCTAACCCGATGTGGCCCGCCTGGACTGCCGTAGGGCTGGGCTTGGCGGCGGCGCTCGGGTCCGTTGCGGGAGTTTGGCGGGGGCGGCGTCGGGCCCGGCGATTCCGAGAGATCGCGGCTGGGGGGCCTGGGGCCGTTTGGGCGGCTTGGGCCGAGGTCCGCGACACTGCTCGCGACTTGGGATTGGGCGCGCCAGCGACGGAGACTCCCAAGGCGCTGGCGGAGCGCCTGAACCGCTGGTGGGCGTACCCGACCGCCGCGAACGGACCCGGCCCTGCTAGGAACGGACCCGGCCCCGCTGGGAACGGATCCGGGCCTGCTAGGAACGGACCCGGGCCTGCTAGGAACGGACCCGGCGCTGCCAGGAACGGACCCGGACCCGCTAGGAGCGGACCTGGCCCTGCTGGGAACGGACCCGGCGCTGCCAGGAACGGACCCGGCGCTGCCAGGAACGGACCCGGCCCTGCTAGGAGCGGACCCGGCCCTGCTAGGAGCGGACCCGGCCCTGCGAGGAGCGGACCCGGACCCAGCGTTGCGGGCGTAGAGCTGGAGCGGCCCGGGCGGTCCGAGCCGGGTGTCCCGCGGCCCGCCCCGAGTTGGCCCGGAACCGCCGAACCGGGTGTCCCGCGGCCCGCCCCGAGTTGGTCCGGAACCGCCGAGCCGGGTGTCGCGCGGCCCGCCCCGCGGGCGGGTGAGGCAATGAACGCGCTGGCCGCCGCGGTCGAGGCGGCGGTCTTCGCGCCGCCGCCCGGACCCGAAGCGGGCCCCGCGGCGCCCGCGCCCACTTCCGCCCAAACCCGCGCCATTCTTGAGGCATTGCGTGCGACCGTCAGTCGAGCCCGGCGCGCCCGCGCACGGCTGCTCCCGATCTCGCTGGTCAAACGACTGTCGGCGCGTCTTCCCGGAGAAGAGCCACCCGATTCCAAGACCGCGTGATAGCGCGGGCGTCAGCGGGCGGTCCCAATCACTGTGCATCGACGCGGCCGCGAGGCAAAGTCCCGGGTCGGAACCCTTATCCTTGTTCGAGGGACCCGGTTCGCGGTTGGTGTAGGGCGACCCTGGAAGGGGTGGGGCAAATGGATGGACGGCCGGTGGCCTTGGTGACGGGCGCGTCATCGGGTATCGGCGAGGCCGCGGTCCGCGAGCTGCTGGCGAGAGGATTCACGGTCTACGCCGCGGCGCGGCGGGTGGCGCGGATGGAGCCCTTGGTGGCGGCGGGCGCGCTAGCTCTGGGCGTGGACGTGACAGACGAGGCACAAGTCGATGCGGCGCTCCGCAGCGTGATCTCGGCGACCGGGCGGATAGATGCCCTGGTGAACAACGCCGGCTACGGCTCCTATGGTGCTGTCGAAGACGTGCCCCTGTCGGATGCGCGGCGCCAGTTCGAGGTCAACGTGTTCGCCATGGCGCGGTTGATGCAGTTGGTCGCACCTCATATGCGCGCGGCGGGGCACGGGCGGATCGTGAACGTGTCGTCTATGGGCGGCCGGTTCGCGCTGGAATTGGGCGGCTGGTATCACGCCACCAAGTACGCGGTCGAGGCGCTATCGGACGCGGCCCGCCAAGAACTCGCCCCGTTCGGGGTGGATGTGGTGATAGTGGAGCCGGGGCTGATCGCCACCGAATGGGCCGGCATCGCCGCCAACCACCTGCGCCAACGTTCCGGTGCCGGGGCCTATGGCTCAGTGGCGCGGGCATTCGCGGCCGGGTTGGAGAGGGCCGCCAGCAGCGGACTGGAGTCCGACCCGCCTGTGGTGGGACGCGCCATCGCGCGAGCGGTGACGGCCCGGCGCCCCCACGTGCGCTATACCCCAGGGCGCGGCGCCAAGGCGTGTACCGTTGCGGCCCGCGTTCTGCCCGCACGGGCAATCGATGCTGCGGTGACGCGGATACTCGCGGCTGTCGGGGGCCGGCTCGACCGCCGCGGAGCCGCCGCCGCGCCCGGCGGGCACGGCGAACCGATGGCCCGCGGACTTTAGCGGGCCGGGTTTTCATCGACCCGCCAAATGCTAGCCGGTACACGTCCATGCCGCAGCTTCGCGCGCTGCGACTCGGTGCGGGGCGCGATTCTTGGGGGGTTTGCGCACTGATTTCCGGGCGTCGTTCGCGCCGCCCGCAAGGGGTAGATCGGGCCGGCGTCAGCAAGGTCTACCTGACTAGGTCGGCGCCGGCGAAGGAAGGGGGAAGTAAGTTCGCACTCTGAACTCAGGTATCTTATAACGCCCCGTTCAACGTGTTTATTCCCGGGCCATCCGGGCCGCACGAACGTGCAGGCTCGGGATCGGCTGCACGTACGTGCAGCCGGGAATGTCTGAGATGTCGATTTTGGTTGCGCAAGTATCGCCCCTGATCAGAGCCCTATCCGTCGTTTCTAGGGCCGTCCCCGGCGGCCGTCGTCTCGATCGGCTGCCCGCATCGGGCTGGAATTTGGGAATACTTTCAGCGGGTTCATGCGTTAGTCGTAGTGGATGGGTTAATTGAACCGAACGGACGGGTTCTGACGAGGTCCCGAACGGAACTGACATTAACGGCTCGCCCTAGGGCGAGTTCTCGACCACCGAAGCGAATACGAACCTGAGTCCATTTCTATCGAGACTATGTGGTGATACCTGATGCGTCAACTGCCGAAAGCAGTCATGGAGACTGCGGCTCTTTCCCTGATCATTGTGGGGTTTGTCCCGATATCCGCCCAGGCAATGGCGACCGCGCCGTTGCCCATTGATCCGACTTCGAGCGAACCCGCGCTCCACGGCGATTCCGATCAGCCGACGACCCAGCTGGACGACCTACCCGAAGGCCTGGCGACAGCCATCGAACGCGACTTGGGCGTGACGCCGGAGGAGTACTTCGAAGCCGGCGCCGCGGCGAAGCGGGCCGGGGAACTGATCGACCAACTGGCCGACCATGGCATTGCGCCGGGTGATGTCCAAGTGACCCACGCCAACGCGATCTCGGTCGCCGTCGACGGTGCCGCGGAGGCGCGAGCGGTAGCGGCCCTGGGTGCCACGCCCATGGCAAGGGCGCATCGCCCCACGGATGCGGTGTCGGCGCCGGTCAAGGCCCTTTCGGAGGCCGTGCCAACGGGATCGAAGTTTGTCAACGCGGCATACCACGCCTGCACACTCGGATTCTGGGGGTACGACTCACAGAATCGGCCGGTCGCGCTGACCGCGGGCCATTGCGCGAGGAACGCGCCGGGAGGAGTGTCCCGCATGGCGCTGACCAACCCGTGGAGCGAGGTGGGCACAATCGCGAATGAGACGTTCGGATCGTTCCACCTCGGGATGTACGGGTCGGGCTACGACGCGTCCTTGGTCCTGGCCGATGGCGAACAAGAAGAGGTTGGCTACGTCGATGTCGTTGGGGAGGCTGGACCGCAAAGTGTTCCAGTCACAGGCTGGACGGCTCCGGTGGTGGGGGCGAGCGTGTGCAAGTCGGGGGCGCGCACGGGGTGGACGTGCGGCGTCATCACCGATCTGCCCAAGGACTTCGTTGTGACGGACGACGGCCTGCCCACGGTGTCGGGCTTCTCCACATCGATGTGCTCCGCCTCTGGCGACTCCGGTTCGCCAATCCTGACCGGCACCTACGCGGTGGGCATACTCTCTTTCGGGTCCTTCAACATCAAGGGTGGGGACACTGAGGCGGCCTGCGATATGAACGAGCAAGTCGCGCGATTCAAGACCGAGACCCTAGCGGCCTACTCCCCGTCCCAGCGAGTGGCGGTCGAGCAGATCCTCGATTCGGATCCATCGCGTCTGATCCTCACGGGAGCTCAAGCGATGACCGGGCCCGGACAGACCGTCGAGTCGCTGTTCGGGCGGGACTTCCGCTTGGCCGTAGCGATGCCCACGCCGAAAGTGCTCAAGAAGTCGGCCACCAAGAACCGGACGGTGGTCAAAGGCCAGATCGACCTGATGGGTCGGGTTCACACCGACTACAAGGTGAAAGTCAAGGTGGGGCCTCGCAGCTACACCGTGGTGCCGGATTCCAACGGCAACTTCACGGTCAAGGGCGCCCGCCTCAAAGCGAAGAAGGCGACGGTCTCCGTCCGCGCGCACCTAGCGACCCAGGTCATCCAGAAGTCCGCAATCGTCAAGAAGGAGCTCAAGTCCAAGTACGCGGTCAAGAAGGCCAAACAGGCCGCCCGGGCCAAGTCCAAGAAGTAGGCGTTAGCCTCCCTGCGCGCCCCCGGCGGACGCCGGGGCCTGCTTGGCTGGGGGCGGTGTCCGCCACCCCGTGCAGGGACCAGAGGCGTCGCAGAACGGCGGGCGGGCACTCGAACCGCAACGGCAAAGGGCGAGTCGCGTCTCATGCGTCTCGCCCTCTTCTGTCACCAAAGTGATCGACCCGCGTAGCCACAGCGGCCCGTCCGCGAGGGCGACGACTCGGGTGTCGTCGCCCGATTCGGCCGGGAGGTAGTCCCGGGTGAACGAATACTTCAGCGCCCCAGCGGGGCAGCGTTCGATCGCACGGGCGATCTCGAACGCATCGCCAGCGTCGGGTAG
>JAIRXV010000137.1 GCA_031268115.1 Bifidobacteriaceae bacterium | reverse complement strand
GCCTGCTTCTTGCCCTGGATCGAGGTCATATATAGGTAATACACCATCGGCGGCCGAAACCGCAGGCGACACGCCGTGTTTGGGTCAGAAAACGACTTAGGAGGGAAAGTCAGGCTAGGAACCACAGGGTCGCATCTGGGTCGACGATCATGTCTATCGGAGACAACCCGGCTAAACCCAAGGCGCCGTGGGCGGCAACCGCTGTGCCCGCCACCGCTTTGGTCTGGTCCGCCAACAGCCGGGCGGGGGCGAAGAACTCGGCGCGCCCAGCCACAGGCGACTTGGCCACCGTCTTGTTCCAACCGGCCCGGCACGGTCCTGGGGCCGATCCGAGGTAGCGGCAGCCGAGAAGCTCAAGGACGGCGGCGGACATCGAATGGTGTTCCTTTCCGTGTACGCCTCACAGGAGACCCGGGGAGGGTCCCTCAAGGTCGCCATCCGGCAAGGAATCCTCACGTCCAAACATCTGGACCATCTCCAATTCCCGCTCAACAACGCCCGCCAGCCGCCGAACACCTTCTCGGATCCTCTGCGGAGTCGGATAGCAGAAGGACAGCCTCATGTGATCCGCCCCTTGACCATCGGCGTAGAAAGCAGACCCCGAGACGTAGGCCACTAGGGCCGCTATCGCCCGAGGCAGCATGGTGCGAGCATCGACCCCGGGCGGCAGCCCGACCCACGTGTAGAAGCCGCCGTTGGGCACGTTCCAAGAACACTGGGGCAGCAGTTCGCTCAGCGACCCGATCATCGCATCGCGCCGCTCTCGGTACATTTCGCGGTAGGCCGCTATCTGCCCCTTCCAGTCGCACTTCTCAAGGTATGCGGCGACAGATAGCTGAGACGCATGGGACGGACAAAGGATGGCCGATTCGCTGGCGAGCACGAGTTTCTCGCGCACCGCGCGGGGAGCCGTCGCCCAGCCCACCCGGTACCCGGGCGCAAACGTCTTGGAGAAAGTGCCGAGGTAGATCACGCCTTCCGAGTCGTGAGAGCGAATCGCCGGGAAAACAGTGCCATCGAAACCGAGCAACCCATAGGGGTTGTCTTCGAGCACCAGCACGTTCTCGCGGCGGCAAATCTCCAGAACCTCCGTCCGCCGGTCCACGGAGAGACTGACGCCGGCCGGATTGTGGAACGTTGGGGCGGTGTAGAGGAGTTTGACGCACCGACCCTCGCGCCGGCATCGTCCGAGGGCCTCCCTCAGCGCTTCTGGGACCAGACCGTCGCTGTCCATCGCAACATGCACAACTGTCGCTTCGTAGCCGCGGAACACCGACAGGGCTCCCACATAGGAGGGCGACTCGGCGACTATGACGTCGCCAGGATCGACAAAGATACGCGTCACCAGGTCCAGCGCTTGCTGTGAACCCGTGGTCACCACCACGTCATCGGAGTGTGCCTCGATCCCCTCTAGGCCCATGACCCCAACGATGTGATCGCGCAGCACCGGATGGCCCTGACCGTTGCCGTACTGCAGGGCAACGGTTCCCTCGGCGGCGATGAGATCGGCGGTCACCTTGGAGAGTATTTCCAGCGGCAGTCCCGCGATATTCGGCATGCCGCCGGCCAAAGAGACCACTTCGGGCCGATTGGCGACGGCGAAAAGAGCTCGTGTCTCGGAGGCTTTCATTCCGTGTGCCCGGGCAGCGTAGGCGCCGAACCAAGGGTCGAGTCGCGTACCGGTACTGGGTGAATCTGACATCGCGGAATCCTCCTTTGCGTTGCGTTGGCACGGTCCTGGGATAGATCCAGGTGTGGGTTGGTGGGAAGGGGGCACTCAGGCCAGGAATTGAGCCAGATCCTGCAGCAGAAGCGGCTTGCGCTTGGCGCCGACCAGGGTCTTGACTACCTCACCGTTCTGGTAGACGTTGAGGGTCGGAATCGTGGTGATGGCGTATTGCTGCGGGGTCGTTTGGTTCTCGTCCACGTTCATCGCGTAGACCGTGAGCTTATCGGCGTACTCGGCGGCAATCTCCTCAACGATTGGGGTGAGCTGACGGCACGGACCGCACCAAGGCGCCCAGAAATCGACTAGGACTGGCCCTGGCACTTCGAGCACATTAGCGGCGAAGGTCTGATCGGTGACAGCGGTGAGCGCACTCATGGTTCTCCATCCTGGTTGCAGTGGGTTTGGGGCGGGTGGGCCAAGACTAGCCGCATCAAGCACTCGACGCGGCGATAGCGGCCTCAGACCGCAGCGAGCCGAGATAGTCCTGGGCATCGAGGGCCGCCCTGCAGCCCGAAGCGGCGGCCGTGATCGCCTGACGGTAGACGTGATCCACTACGTCCCCCGCGGCGAAAACGCCTGGCAGGTCAGTCCTGGTAGACGGATGATCGGTCAGGATGTAGCCCTCGGCGTCCGTCGCCACCTGGCCAACAACGAGTTCGGACCGGGGTTCGTGGCCGATGGCGACAAACACCCCGGCCGCGGCAATCGACCGAGTGGCGCCGGTTCGCGTGTCGGTGAGTTCAACCCCGGTCACGCTCTGATCGCCGAGAATATCGGTCACTGCGCTGTGCCACGCGAAACCGATCTTCGGCTCGGTGGCCGCGCGTTCCGTCAGGATCGCCGAGGCCCGCAGCTCGCCACGGCGGTGGACCACGGTCACCGACGAGCCGAATCGGGACAGGAACAGTGCCTCACCGACCGCCGAATCTCCGCCGCCCACCACGATGAGCGCTTTGCCCCGAAATAGCGCCCCGTCGCAGGTGGCGCAGTAGGACACACCATGCCCAGCGAGTCGGCGTTCGCCGTCCAGCCCGAGCTTTCTGTATTCCGAGCCGGTGGCAAGAACTACCGCGTGGGCCGTGTAGATGCCACTGTCCGCGGTGACCGCCTGCTTGGAGGGGCCGGTCAAGTCGAGTGCCACCACATCGTCGTACACCACCTGTGCCCCGAACCGTTCTGCCTGGTCGCGCATCCGATCCATCAGGTCCGGCCCAAGTACGCCATCTGGGAAACCGGGAAAGTTCTCCACCTCGGTGGTGTTGACAAGGCTGCCGCCGGCGGTGACGGCCCCCGCGATGACCACGGGGTCCAGGCCGGCGCGGGCCGCATAGATGGCGGCCGTGTAGCCCGCCGGCCCAGATCCGACAATGACGAGTCGATGGTCACTCACCGTCGTCTCCTTCCGTGTTGGCTTGAAGCGCGGCCAGATTCGGTTCGACTGCCGCCGCGTCTCCGTCTGCTTCTGGTGCCTCGTTGGGTTCGGCCGCGAGGTACGGGCGCAGCCAGTCCGGCACATCGTCGTCGGGTTCGGAATCGGGCGCTTCGGGTACGTCGGACGATGGCGGATACCCGTCAGTCCGCACCGCGCGGGCCAACAGTTCGTCGAGGCTCGGAAGAGGCGGCAGATCCAGGCTGATGGGCGGAGGCGGCTCGAATGCGGGCAAGCTCAGTTCGAGCACCCTGTCGGATAGCGCTTCAACTTCCGCTGAGAGTTCGGCGAAGGGATCGCCGGCGGTAGGCGCTTCGGGGCTATCTGCCGTGCGCGCAAGCAGCGCGGGCGGCAGCGGCGGCAAGCCAAGAGGGGCCCCGTATGGCCGCGGAACTCGTCTTGGCGCCCCGTCCTTGGAACCCGGGGCCGCAGGGGTGGGCGGCGCAGGCGAATCGCGATGGAGTGCGCCATTGCCTTCGTTGGCTGGGCTGAACGGTTGGGCGGTGGAACCTGAGCCAGTGGCATCCAGCGGAGAAGATGCGGCCGAAGGGTCAGGTGCGGCGGCCAAGTCAGGGTCGGGCTCGGTGCCAGCGTCCGCCGGGAAGGCGGGCGGCCCAGGGGCGGGTGGGAACGAACCGTCGTCTGGCGTTGGCACAACGGGTGAAAAACCGCGAGGCGCTTCGGCGGGCGAGTCGTCCGCTAGCGGAAACCCGCCGACCGCCGCCGACCTCTGGTCGTCATCGGCCCGGATCGGCGGTGGCGGGGGAGGCGGCGGAGTCAACGGGACCATCGGGGTCGAGCGGTCCTCGGAGGCCTGGGCCGAGGGGGCGGGAGGGGGTGTAACCCCGGCGAGGGGCGTCATCGTCGGGGAGGGTCTGGGCTCCTGCACAATCGGGTCCCGGATGGGGGTAAGACTGGCCGTGGTCGTGGTCCGCGGGTCGAGCCTCAGGCGTGGCCGCTCCTGACGCCCATGCCACGATCCGAGGTCGTCAATGACCTCGGCCAGGCTGGACGGTCCGCTTGCGCCCGCCGCCAACGACACGTTGCACAGTGTGTCGAGATCGCCGGGGATGTGATTCGCCAGGCGAGACGGCGGGATTGGCGAACCGTCCACCTCCTCGGGAGGCGGAACGAAGCTCGGCGTTGGGCCTGGCCAGTGACCCGTCAGGGCGGCATACAGGAGCGCGACCGTATCGCGCGCCTCACAGCGTAGGGCCGCCACTGGATCCTCGATGCTGGCACCCCAAAGGGCAGCGTCCCATCCGAGTCCGCCAACGATGATGTGGGGTTCGGCCCCGAGGTGGATGAGCTCAGGGCGCAGCGTCAAGTGGAAGACGCCGATCTCGTAGGCGGCATCCAGGACCGTCGCGACTTCACCGCACAGCGTGCGCGCCTGCTCCGGTTCCAAAGAGCCGAACTCTGGCAGCGGCGTGCCGGCCAGTTCATTCGTCAGTACGAACGAGACTTTATCGTAACGCCCTGCATCGATGATGTGGATAAGCCGGGCGTCGCGAACCAACGCGGCACGGCGGGCGGCGTCGATAGCATCGGCCACGTTTGGACCGATCAGCAGGTGAACTTCAACCGTCCGGCGCAGGATCCGATCGGTTGCCAGCCAGCGAAAGGCCCACGGATGGGTGCTTACCAGCTCCTTGACCAGGAGATAGCGCCCCATCAGCGAATCGCCCGCTGTGAGCGGACTGACGGCTTCAGACAACGGCAACACCTCAATACTCCTCGCTGCCCCGGCCCAGGGTCTCGCGTGTTTGGGGCCCGCCCTAGCCTACTGGCCCGAACCTGAAGACCGCCGGCGACAAGGCGGCCAGCTCCCTTGGCTACCGACCGGGACGCGCCGTCGCGGTCGGGGCTGTTCCAGCCTCCAGTTCTTCACCGCGTGGCTCCTCCCGCACGGCGCGAACGAGCGGCAAGCAGGGGCCTGAGGAAGTCCTCGACCTCGCCCACCCGCATCGCCCGACACAGCGCGACGTAAGCGCTCGCCATTCCTAGACCGACCGTGACCAGCGCGAGCGCCGACCACCCCACCGATACGCCAATCCCTGGGAACAGGCTCAGGGCCAGCCAACCCAACTCGCCGGCAACGGCCGCGGCCAAGGCGGTGCGCGCCATCGTCCACGCCACACGCGGGCCGTCCACTCCCATCAGGCGGTCCCGCAGCGTTCCCAAACGCAACACCGCGCCAGCCAAGTAGGACAGCGTTTGGGAGGCGCCGATGCCGATTACCCACCAATCCGGAGGCAAGATACGTGTGCTTACTAGACAACCGAGTATGAACAGCGCACTCATGGGGATCTGGAAGGCGAAAACCGTTTGGCCGTCCTCAAACGCGAAAAAGACCCGTTTGATGAGCAGGGTGATGCCAAGTGGAATTAGACCCAAAGCGAGTGGCACAACCGCGCGCGAGACTTCGGCTATGCCGTCCAGATCGGCGGTAGCCGGCAAGACGACGCGGGCAAGGGGAAGGGCGAGCACGATCAACGCCGCCGTGAAGAACGCCATGAATGCCGCTATTGTGCGCATCCCCAAAGACAGCGAGGCGCGTACCCCCGGCAGATCGTTCCGGCCGGCCGCAGCGCTCATTTGCGTAAATAGCGCCGTGGTCAGCGAGACGGTGATGATCGAATGCGGAATGACGTACAGGGTCAAAGCGTGGGTCAGGACGGAATTAGCGGCAGCTCCTTCAGCGGCAGCGGACGATGCCGTCCGGTAGGCCACCCAGACCGCCACCTGATCGAGTGCCAGCGCCGCCAACGTCCAGCTAGCAACCCGGAAGGCCGGGCCGAGCCCGGATCCTCTCCACGAAAACTGCGGACGGAAGCGAAACCCGATCCGGCGCAGGGGGACGAACAGCACCAGCGCCTGGCAGGCGACCCCGGCCGTGGTCCCGCCCGCCAGTAGGGCGATCTGCACAGCCGTCCAAGAGCCCAAGGGATGGTGCGATCCGAACGCCACTATGAACGCACTCAAGGCCACGATCTGGACCACGTTGTTGACGGCCGGAGCCCACATGTACGGACCGAAAGAGCCGCGTGCGTTAAGCAGTTGCCCAAGCAACGTGTATAGCCCGAAGAAAAATAGCTGCGGTAAACACCAAAAGGCGAACGCCACGGCCAGTCCGCGCTTGGATTCGGACCAATTGACCGTGTAGACGGCGATCAGCGCTGGGGCCGCCAACGTCAACGCGACCGTCAAACCGCCCAACAATGCGATCCCCATGGTGAGGAGCCGATTGACGAAACGTTCGGCATCCGACCCCTGATAGGCTCGGACAATCTGAGGCACAAGAATCGCATTGAGTACGCCGCCGGCGACGACAGCGTAGAAGAAATCCGGCAGGCGATTCGCTGAGTCGAAGGCCTCGGCCGTGTCTCCCATGACGGCGATGGCCGCGGTCAGCAGCGCGGTGCGGATAAACCCCAAGATGCGGGACGTCATCGTCCCCGCGGCCATCACCAAGGTTGAGCCGGCAAGGCTGCGGCGGGGCAGATCCGCCTCTTCGCTCACGCTGCGGGCTCCGGTGCCCCATTTCGGGAAGCTGGCCGGATGCGGCGCAGGATTGCCCTGGTCAGCCCCACCACCAGGAGCACGCCTATGGCGCCCAAGAAGATGGCGGTGGAAATGTTCTCCCACTCGGCGTGGACGCGGACCCGGAATGTGGACGGCTGGCCCACGTCTTCGCCGTCGCGGTTGAGCAAATGCACCGTGACATCGACATCGCCGTTGGCGATCGCGTGGACGGGTACGCGGACGGTCGCTCGGGCGTCGGGTTCGAGCCTCACGGGGACCACCTCGTCGGTGACCAACGCTGGTTCGCCCGCCCTCAAACCCACCGTCAGATCGACCGGGAAGGTCGAAGAATTGTGGATTGTGACCGGAAGCTCGCTAGTGGCGCTGATCATCGTGACTTCGCTGCCTTCGACCGCGCCCACCGACGAGATCAGTTCACCGGCCGCCGCGACCTCACTGGCCGCCTGATCGGTGCGGGTTTGAGCGGGGGTCAGGGACCCAGCCACCGGCGCTAGGAGCCGCGGGGTCCAATCGTCCATCAAAGCCGCAGGATCGGCGGTCACCTTGGAAAACGCGTTGAGCTGGCGGGCAATGTCGTTGAGATTGTCCAGGACGATGGCGGCCGGACCCCTTTCTGGGTCCCCCCCCGGGCCGATTCGAACCATGGGACCGGTGGATTCCTCGACCACATCGGCGAGGGGTACGGCCCGGACCCAGGGTAGGGCCAAGATGTGGCTGGCTCGCCGGGCGATGGTGGCGGGATCCGCTGTGGAAGATCGAGACACGATCACCACGGCCTGGTTCCGGGCGTGACCCGCCTGGTAGGCCATGACTCTCATGGCGAGCAGCGACGCCGCGAGTTGGGCGGCCACCGCCTCTGTGGCGCCGCCGGCGCCCGCATCGATGGCCTGGGTTAGATCCGGGTCGGGGACGATCCCGTAGCCGCTGGCCGTGGACGATGCGGTCAGCCGGACCGTGGCCGGCCAAACGGTGAGCGGGCTTGGGTCGGTGGGACTGGCCGACGCGGCCCGCCCCCCGGCGGAGTTGGGCCCTGCCGAGGCGAGCGTTTGCGGCCGCCGCGCGACCTCGGATTCACTGGGCGAGCCGGTCGGTGAGGCGGCCGAGGCCTTGGCGCCAGGGCTGGGGCTGTTGCGTTGGGCGGTGGCGTCGCTGCTCGGAGCACCAACGTTGGTGTCGCCTTGGCTGGCTCCGGGGCGAGCGGGTCGCGAAGCGATCCTGAGGTCCTTGCCCGCGCGGCCCACCAGCGTGAGCAGTTGAGAGTCGACCGGGTCGATGGGCCACACGAGATCGTGCCGAATGGTCTTGGCCAGGTCGGGCAGTTCGTCTCGGACAGTTGCGCGTCCAAGCGAACGGGCGAGCGCAAAGAGCGAACCGGCACCAGATGTGCCGGCGTGCGCGAGCTGCGAAACATCCGGATCGCCCCACGGCAGCGCGAAGATCGAGCGCCCAGCGGCGTTAGCGGAGATTGCCGAAGCTAGCTCCTCCGATGCCGTGCTTGGCTGGTCGGTCAGGGCGAGAAGACTGGGGTCGAGGATCCAATCCACCGGTGCTTCAGCGGTCGCGGCGACGGTCGCGGCGGCCCGAGCGGCGGCATCGGCCCCCGATTCCCCCGCGCGGGCCGTGAGCGGCATGGCCACCGCCAACTCCAGCCGATCGCGAATGGCATGCTGGGGTGCGTACAGCAGGAAGGAGCGAGCCGCCGCGACCGAGTGGACCGAGGTGGCGATGTCCACGACCACGCCGACTGGCCCCCAAGTCAGGCCTTCGACGGCGGCGAACCCGAACTTCTCGGCGGGGATATCGAAGCGGAACGGGCGTGTCGCGTTCGGTTCGATGGGCCAATCTAGAACGTCCGCGGCAACCACCCAGGCCGGATAGTCCTCGACCCCAGCCGCCTGCCAGGCTTCGACACCGGCGGCGTCCACAAAGGCCTCGTTGGCCAGACGTAGGTTGATTTCCCCGGCAATGGGAACGGCCCCGGTGTTCACGACAACCCCCGCGACCGTCACCGTGTCGGTACCGGAATCCACGTAAGGGGTGATTTCTTCGATCGCGACGCTGGCAGTCTCCGGCTCAACGACCGCGCCGAAGGCAGGGCTTGGGACTCCCGCGATTGATGCGAGCAGGGCGGTCGCGGCGACCGCGGGCCGCTTTAGCTTCACGGTTCACCCCTAAGCAGGCACTTGGCGGCCACCGCGATACGCCGTTCGTTCGGGTAGGCCAACAATTCGCGTAGGTCGTCCAAGGCCACCCAGCGGGCTTCTTCGGCTTCCTCGTCGGGATCGCCGTCGGCGGAGAGGGTTCCGCCCAGCGCAGACAGAAGGTAGTGGTGAACGGTCTTATGCACTCGCCGCTCCGTTCCCGAAAACCAGTAGTCGATGGTGCCGAGGTGTCGTAGCACCTGGCCCACGATGCCGGTCTCCTCGCGGATCTCGCGAACCGCGGCTCTGGCGGGGGTCTCCCCTTGCTCGACGTGCCCCTTCGGCAGGCACCATTCAAGTCGCCCGGCGCGGTTGCGGCGGGCGATGACGGCACTGAAGGCCTGACCCTCGAAGACCTCCACCACGAGTCCCCCAGCGGACAGTTCCTGGACCGTGCGCGGAACGGCGATCCGGGAGATGGGAACGCCGACCGAGGACATATGGATCACTGTATCGAGACTGCCGATGGTTCGGGTGTGGGTCAGGTTTGTTGGTTGGTGTGGGTTGTCTGGGGTGTGGGTCTATCCCAGATGCGGTTGTAGCGGTTGTCGGCTTGGTCGTCGGAGCGGTGTAGGGCTCTGACCCGGATCCGCGAGTAGTGGTTTGTTGGGGTTGTTGGGCGGCGAAAGGGCGGGTTCGGGGCGCGTTGGGGCCGGCTGATCGGGCGGTGGGCAGGCTAGCTGGCCGGTTGACCGGCCGGCGGTGGTGTTCCAGGGTTCCTCGGGTAGCAGGCGGGCAGGGGACAAGTCGGTCCGGGTCTGTGTCCCTGTCGGTCAGCGGCAGGTCCGTGATTACAGAAAGTCGACACCGGGGCGAATGCAACAATTCACGCGCTTAGCCTACGGCGATTTCTGGGAAATTCGGAAGCTTCTTGGCGAACTTTGCTTTCTTGCCCTTGAAGATCGGAGACTTTTCAGTAGTAAGGTAGGGGGACTCTGAGACGGCATACAGCTGGCCCGGTTGGATCTTTGCGCTGTGGACTACCCACAGGCCGTCACCCCAGCGGCAGGTGGCCTTCCCGGCGAGTCGATACGTTTTTGCCCCGGTGGGTTTGATGTACACCTTGACGACCGTGCCCGGGACTTTGCCCTCGGCGTGGCCCCACGCGGCCCGCGTCTTTCCTTTGGCCAACGAACCGGCCAGGCCTTGGAGGACAGGCTTGGCGGATTTGCCGCGAACGTGGACCGCGGACTGTACGGTGACTGTCTCA